>NZ_JAVJRX010000177.1:0-23182 GCF_040219735.1 Coleofasciculus sp. G1-WW12-02
ACTATAAACGGACGTGGAGAGGGTGTAAGACCTCATTTGGAGGCAACCTTCAGCGAAGCGTCAACCCCAATCAGCGACCACCCCTAAAAAGGTGGCGTGGTGAGGAATCCCCCGCGCTCTTTAGCCGGGGGAGGATGTCAAGAGTCTCAGGATAACGGAAGAGCGCGGTGACATCCTCTCCTCACCACGCCGTAGGGGTTTGGTAACCAAACCCCTACTGAATGGGGGTTAACTAAACATGCTGCTTACTGAACTATCTTCATGAATGCGCCAGATGGTTTCTCCCAGCAAGTTGGCGACCGAAAGCACTGTAAGCTGCTTAAAGTAATTGTCTTGGGCAATTGGAATTGTATTGGTGACAATCACTTCCTCAAAGATTCCACTAGAGAGGCGTTCAATCGCAGGTGGCGAAAAGACCGCATGAGTAGCACAAGCATACACTTGCCGCGCTCCCTCTTGACGCAGAATTTTGGCACCTGCAGCAATCGTCCCCGCCGTGTCTATCATGTCGTCTACCAAAACAGCCGTTTTGCCGTTGACATCTCCAATCACATTCATGACTTCTGCGACATTATGCGCTTGCCGTCGCTTGTCAATAATCGCTAAGGGCGCATCATTGAGCTTTTTGGCAAAAGCCCTGGCTCTCGCTACCCCTCCTACGTCGGGGGAAACAACCACCAGATCAGGTAATTGCTTGCTTGCCAGATACTCCAAGGTTACTGGAGAGCCGTAGACATGATCGAAGGGAATATCGAAATACCCTTGGATTTGGGCAGAGTGCAAGTCCATGGCTAACACCCGATTCGCGCCCGCCTCAGTAATCAAATTTGCCACTAATTTAGCGGTAATTGACTCCCGTCCTGCGGTTTTGCGATCGGCTCTAGCATAACCATAATATGGAATAACAGCAGTAATCTGCCGT
Organism: Coleofasciculus sp. G1-WW12-02; assembly: GCF_040219735.1. NCBI lineage: Bacteria > Bacillati > Cyanobacteriota > Cyanophyceae > Coleofasciculales > Coleofasciculaceae > Coleofasciculus > Coleofasciculus sp. G1-WW12-02. The sequence goes on from NZ_JAVJRX010000177.1 coordinate 923, forward strand.
GCGGATGCTCGCCGACAGGCGTCAATCATAATCAGCAACTCCATCAGGTTGTCGTTTACCGGATGGCAACTGGGCTGAATTAGGTAAACGTCGCACCCACGGATGGATTCTTGAATTTGGATGTATAACTCGCCATCCGCAAATCGTTTGCGAACCATCGGTCCGATGTCCATGCCCAAATAGCGAGCAACCTCTTGTGCCAGTGGCACATTGGCAGACCCTGAAAACAGTCGGAGACGATTATTATCCGCGATTAGCGGCAGCGTAGGCTGAAGCGTTAACGTTGCAGAACGGCTCACAGCAGACCCTCGAAGCTCATTTCAAGGCAATCTTAACATTTGCTGTTCTCTATCGTTCTACTATTTCTCATAAATTGACAAATCGGGCAATCGTAATCCTTGCCGCCAAGCCCAAAGATACCACTGGTTTTAGATTTGCTGCTTTGGGATGCTGCCTAAGTTGTTCATTTCATCCATTTGACGCAGTAGTTTTTCCATCGAATTGACTGAAATATGCAATTATTAATCAAACTCATCCAAACAGGCTGAATAATTATTTCTTTTTTTATAAACTCGTGAGCCTTAAAATAAATCAGTCAAAAGCCGGAGGCGGGACAAACCCACTTGAGTAAGTCCCTCGACACCTAGAGCTATAAGCTGTTCGGCATTTAAACCTTAATGTCAATAATGGCTCTCATCTTTGGTGGGCGAACATCTTGCTCGTTACTAATACCCCATTTAAATGCATGACAGCTTAGCCAAATGCCCACAATCGGGAAAAAGCGACTAGCCCTAGGGATAGCTTAGCCTAGGTACGTCACATAAAATAAATGTAATAAATGCCAGGAAGTGACCTTCTTCTCATAGAATTTATAGTTGTAGACGAGGAACTCACCATCCTGTTTTCCCCTAAACTCCAATTCACAAGCTCATGGAACAACCGATCGCCTCTGGAACTATTCTGCAAGCCCGTTACCACTTGATCCGGGTTCTGGGTCAAGGGGGATTCGGTCGCACTTACCTCGCGGAAGACCTGAATCGGTTTAAAGAACTCTGTGTCCTCAAAGAATTAATTCCGCCTCAGATGGAAGCCTATACCTTGGAGAAGTCCAAAGAACTCTTCCAACGGGAGGCAACTACCCTCTATCAAATTAAACACCCTCAAGTCCCCGAATTTCGAGCCACCTTTGAGCAGGATGGACGGTTGTTCTTGGCACAAGACTATGTTGAGGGGAAAACCTATCGAGAGTTACTCAATGAGCGCTTAGAAGGCTTGGCGGGCAATCCCACACTGGGCTCGGAATCTGTGGGTATTCCGACGCCACCTCAGAGTACGCATAAGGGAAACCCTGTCTTCTCAGAAGCCGAAGTTAAGCAGCTACTACAGCAATTATTACCCGTACTAGAACATATTCACAGCAAGGGAATCATCCACCGCGATATTACTCCCGATAATATTATTCTGCGCGAGGGCGACAAACTCCCCGTATTAATTGACTTCGGTGTGGTCAAGGAGCTCGCTACCCGTTTGCAGTCGCCGGATATGGCAACCCCAGCCACAACAGTGGGGAAACTCGGCTATGCCCCCAGCGAACAAATTCAAACGGGCAAATCCTATCCCAGTAGTGACCTCTATTCCCTGGCGGTAACCGCCGTTGTCCTACTGACAGGCAAAGAACCTAGGGAATTACTGGATAATACCCAATTAACCTGGAACTGGCAACGATGGGTTAGTGTGAGTGACGAATTTGCCCGGATTCTGAACCGGATGCTAAGTTATAGACCAGGCGATCGCTACTCATCTGCAACAGATGTATTACAAGCCCTGCAATCTCCGCCTCCCCCAGCCGCCTCTACACCCGAACCAAACGCCAATGTCTCACGTATGGCAACAGTAGCCGTGGGACGACCTCCAGAACCGCAAAGGACACCAGCCAGAACAGCAGCAGCGTCAGAACCCGTAATTCCGGAACCCGATAGTGACTCGATTTGGGAAAAACCTGGGGTTATTGTGGGAATTGGTACAGTACTGGCTTTGACGGTATTGTTGGGTTCTTGGGCAATCTTTAGCCGATTAAGAGAAGAACCGACTTCCCCAGAAATAATTGGAGCGTCTCCTTCCCCCACTGAAACTGAATCACCGTCTCCTTCTCCCACTGCAACAGAGTCCCCTTCACCCTCACCTACTCCCACCCTACCCCGAACCTATAGTCAGACTCTGGCTCTGTCTGTTGGTGAACAACGTTCTATAGAACGCTCATTACAGCCGAATGCGATTGTAAACTACCAGATTCAGGCAGAACAAAACCAGACCTTGGAGGCATTTATTCCCACCGAAGGTGTCTACATGACTGTCCTCGGACCCGATGATCAACCGGTGGGCAATCGCGCCACACGGGTGCAGCAATGGCGAGGTCAACTCCCCTTTAGCGGGGAATACACAGTTCAATTAAGTTTAATTCCGGGACTTCCAGAAACCGATTACCAACTTAATTTAAACTTAACTGAATCTCCCCGACCCACACCTTCGCCCACACGAAGTCCGTCTCCATCTCCCTCGCCTTCTCCTTCTCCCACTTACGAAACCGAACAGCTCGTAATTCCCCAAGAAGAACAAGCAATTCAGTTTCAAGGTCAAACCGCACCGCAACGGGTAAAACGGTATCGCGTTAATGTGGAATCCAATCAGCAATTAGCGGTAGAAGTTATTCAAGGGAATGTCACGTTAAATATCCGCAATCCCAATGGTCAGCTTGTCGAAGATGCCTCAAATGTAAACTTTTGGCAGGCACAATTGCCTCAAGGAGGTAACTACATTATTGATGTGATTGCTCAAAGACCAACCAATTTTACACTAGGTGTCAGTCTCACTAATCCTTAGTTCAAAGTCAAACAAAGGACAAAAGACAAAGGATGAATGACTAATGACCAAGACATTACTGATTACAGGTACAAATACCGATTCGGGCAAAACGGTATTGACCACTGCCCTCGCCGCCTATTGGCAAACCTATTATCCGCAAAAACGTCTGGGAATTTTTAAACCCATTCAAACGGGAACAGGGGATTGGGAACATTATCACCAGTTATTTAACCTGGATCAAACCCCTCAAGACATTGCCCCTTTACAATTTAAGCACCCTGTCGCCCCGCCCGTCGCGGCAGAACGGGAAGGACGACCGCTAGAATTAAAAATAGTCTGGCAGGCATTAAATCGCCTCCAGCAGCAACGGGACGTGGTGTTAGTTGAAGGACTAGGAGGACTCGGTTCACCTGTAACCCATGAGTTAACCGTGGCAGATATTGCCAGAGATTGGAAACTACCCAGCGTGATTGTGGTGCCTGTGGAACTAGGCGCGATCGCACAAACGGTGGCAAATGTTGCCTTAGCACGTCAGTCGGGCGTTCTCCTTAAAGGAATCGTCCTCAATTGTGTTCAGCCTCGTTCAGCCACAGATATTGCCGATTGGACACCCATTGAGTTGATTCAGTCGCTGACACAGGTTCCCATTTTAGGTATCTTGCCCCATTTAACTGATCCCACTGACCTGAGCAAACTAGCTCAAGTGGCATCTGAGTTAGAAATAGAGCGATTGTTCTAGTATCAAGGAAAATCCTGGTGCTGTTTTAAGAATTCACGCAAATCTATTGAAATACCTGAAGTTCTGTAACAGGTATATCAACATAATGGCGAATATCAAGGAAAATTGGAAAACTACTAACTACTTTTTCCAGGTAATCACCCATTCCCAATAATTCCCTGGGTCATCTACGTGATCTATTCTTTTAATCAATCCATGATTAAGCAGCTTGACATTTAATATCCCTACCCATCTTAGTCCAGTTAAGGGCTAATGACCCATAACAAATGACCCATAATCAAATGACCCATAATCAAATGACCAATGACCACCCTAACGTCTGCGATTGACCGCTATCCGCTGACGGTTACGCCAGACACCTGTCTGTGCGACGTAATCGCCCTCCTCAATCAAGGCACTTACTCCTGCCCATTTCCATCTGGGACAGGACTTTTGGGTTCAAGTCATAGCGATGGAACAGATGGGAGCTGTGTCTTAGTCATAGAAGGCGAGGAGTTAGTTGGGGTGATAACATCGCAGGATTTGGTTCAAATTATAGTATCAGGAAGCCCCCTAGAAAGTCTTCATGTTGCCGAAGTGATGACTCGGCAAGTGATTACACTCAAGCAATCTGAGTTACCCGATGGTTGGCGAATTCTAAATTTATTTGAATACCACGGTATTCGTCACTTACCCGTGGTCAATGATCAACATCAATTGGTAGGAGTTGTGACGCCTGAAAGCCTGCATCATGTTTTGCCATGCACTGATCTGTTGAAAAGGCGTCGAGTCGCAGACGTGATCACACCCGAATTTATTCATGTTTCCCCCACAAACTCCGTGCTAACTATAGCACAACGGATGGCAGAATATAGAGTTAATTATGTAGTCATTGCAGAACAACAGGAAAACAGGATCTCTGAGCGGATAGATTCGTCAGATCCAGCCGATTCAAAACCATTTCTATTCCCCATTGGTATCATTACCGAACAAGATATTCTCCAATTTCAGGCATTGGCACTTGATTTAAGCTTACCAGCTCATACATTGATGAGTTTTCCACTACTGTGCGTGAGTCTAGAAGAGTCGTTATGGAAAGCCTATCATAAAATGCAGCAGTGGCGAGTACAGCAATTAGGAGTCTGTAGCCATCAAGGAGAATTGTTGGGTATGGTTACTCAAAGCAGTATCTTACAAACCCTTGATCCAGCACATTTGTATGGCGTTATTCAAGACTTACAGCAGCACCTGAGTCAACAGGATCAAATTATTGCCTCACTCCAAGCTGAAAATCGGCAGCTGCGAAAAAATAGCGATGGGGAAGATGAGGGCGAGTTTAGTAACATCAGGGTTAGAAATAACAGTAGTAGTCAAACCCACCCTGACAGACGGGCTATGGCAGGTGTGATTCCTCAAAACGCAGACGATAAAATAGAAAACTCCTGGGATCAAGTAATACCCATGGAACTGAGGGAGTGCCAACAAGCGCAAGGGATTCTCCAAAATTTAAACCGTATTCTCAAAACTCTGAGTGAATCCCACCGAATCTTGGTGAGTGCAACCCAAGAATCTGAGTTATTCCAGAATATTTGTCGGCTGATTGTGGAGGTAGGAGGTTATCAGGGAGCTTGGGTTGACTTAATAACTGATGATATGTCCCAAAGGGTGCAACTTGGGGTTGGGTTTGAAGCGTTAAAAAAGAAAGAAGGTAAAGAAGAAAATATTTTAATTAAGGAACAAGTTGGTAAGGTAGAAGGATATAATCAAGGTTTAGCCGAACATAGTAATAGGAGCCAAAAAACATCAGATATAAAACATCAGACACAAGGATATGAACCGAATAATTCTGATAATAACCCTGATCTAAAACAATTGATTATGCCTGGGGTAAACGAATCTTCAGGTGAGTCTCCTATCGATAGAGTTCTGCAAACTGGACAACCGATAGTTTGTCGCCATATTCATACTGATCCGAAGTTTACACCCTGGCGATCGCATGGTTTACAGCAGGGCGATGAAACTCTAATTATCCTGCCATTACAGGTTAAAGATCAACTGTTGGGTGTGTTGACTATCTACGCAGTGAACTCTGGAGCATTTGCGCCGGAAGAGGTGCAGTTATTGAAAGAATTAGCCAATGATTTAGCCTCCGGTATTGAAGCTTTACACATCCGCCTTGCCCGTGAACAAGCTGAAGCCGAATTATGTCAGTTAAATCAGCAACTCGAAAATCGTGTGCAACAGCGCACGGCTCAACTTCAAGAAATTCAGGAGCGTGAAGGGATAGAAGCCGCATTACAGCAGGAGTTTGATTTATTATCCCGGGTTATGGAAACCAGTCCTGTGGGAATCGTCTGGGTGAATCCTCAGGGACAAATTATGCTGATTAACCATCAGGCGGAGCAGATTTTAGGTCTAAAGTTGGAAAATATTTACCCCCATTTTCAAGATAAGCTGACTTGGCAAAATCAAGATAAGCAAAGGAATTTAAGTAAGAATAACTGTTTACCATTCTGGCATTTGGTGCAAACCGAGCAGACGGTTAATGACCTGCACTATACCATTGAACGAGATGATGGACGCCAAGTGTTACTGTCAATTAACGGAACATCGTTATTTAACCAAACGGGTCAGTTAAAGGGTGTCGTCTTTACTGTTGATAATGTTACCGAAAAAGTCAGGGCAGAGGAGGAACTGCGACAAAGCGAAGAACGATTTCGGACAGTTGCTAACTTTACCTATGACTGGGAGTATTGGCTTAACCCGGACGCTCAGTTTATTTATGTATCTCCTTCCTGTGAACGGATTACGGGGTATTGTGCTGATGAATTTCTCCAGGATGCGAGTTTATTGGAGTCGATCATTCATCCAGAGGATCGAGAAAAATTTGCCCAGCATAGGTGTGCCACGGCGGTGAATCAGAGAGTCTCAGGAATTGATTTTCGCATCCTGACTAAAACCGGAGAATTGCGTTGGATCTCTCATATTTGCCAATCTGTGCAAAGTGCTGAGGGAGATTGGTTGGGAATACGAGCGAGTAATCGGGATATTACAGAACGAAAACAAGCCGAGGAAGCGTTGCGAGAGAGTGAAAAACGTTTCCAGAGTATGTTTGATCAAGTTGCTGTAGGAATTGTGCAAGCCACTTTATCGGGTCAGTTTTTGTGGGTTAACCAAAAGTTTATTGATTTAGTTCAGTATAGTGCAGAGGAACTGCAAAACAAGACGTGCAAAGACATTACTCACGCTGATGATGTTGACCAGGAACTTAGTTGCCTGGATCAGTTATTGGCAGGAGAAATTGATACCTTCTCCCGTGAAAAATGCTATATACGTAAAGATGGATCTGAGGTTTGGGTGAATTTAAGTGGATCGCTGATACGGGATAGTAAGGGTGAACCGAAATCTTATATTGGTGTGGTGCAAGATATCAGCGATCGCAAACAGGCACAATCAGCGTTGCAGAGACTGAATGAACAACTGAAAGGGCGGGTAAGTGAACTAGGTATCCGCAACCGAGAAATGGTGTTATTAGGGGAATTGAGTGACTTTCTCCAAGCCTGTTTAACGGTTGATGAGGCATATCACGCGATCGCGACGTTGGTTGCTCCCTTATTTCCAGGGAGTTCGGGTGGAGTATTCGTGATTAATCCCTCTGAGAATTGGGCAGAAGCCATGGCAACTTGGGGAACCGCTTTGGCGAGTCAGACGCTGTTTTCGCCTAAGGCATGTTGGGCATTACGTCGGGGACGTCCCCATTGGGTAAACCAGCCACAATCAGGTTTACGCTGTCCTCATATTCACTCACACATCTCTCCCTTAGAATCCTTTTGTGTGCCAATGATGGCACAGGGAAAAGCGTTGGGAATTTTATATATTAGTTCGCAACAACCGGGACAATTGACGGAGGCGAAACAACGGTTAGCCCTAACGGTGGCGGAACATTTAGCCCTGTCATTAGCGAATTTAAAATTACGGGAAACGCTGTCTCAACAGAGTATTCGAGATGCGTTGACTGGGCTATTTAATCGGCGTTATATGGAAGAGTCTTTAGAGCGGGAAATTCATCGGGCGCAGCGTCATCAGCGACCGATGGGGATTATTATGTTGGATATTGATCATTTTAAACATTTTAACGACACCTTTGGTCATGAAGCCGGGGATATTGTTTTACGAGAATTAGGCATATTTTTACAACGAAATGTTCGGGCGTCGGATATTGCTTGCCGTTATGGGGGTGAGGAATTAATGCTAATTTTGCCAGATGCTTCACTTGCTGATACGAAGCAACGGGCAGAACAAATTCGCCAAGATGTTAAGGATTTGCAGATCGAGTATCACCATCAACTTTTAGATGCGATCGCGATTTCTGTGGGCGTGGCGGCGTTTGCTGAACATGGTTCCACGGCGGAGGAATTGATCTCGGCGGCGGATCGGGCGCTTTACCAAGCTAAAGCCCAAGGGCGCGATCAGGTGGTTGTAGCAAGTAGCTAGAGCGGCGGGGATGGAAATACTTGAGCAGCTTCGTAGATACGATGAAGCAGAGGGAGCAGAGGGAGCTGGGGGATTTTGCTTAGAGACTGTACCTGATTAACCCCCAAATCTGCTTTAATTGGGGAGATCTACCGATAATCTCTCAACAAAACCCGCCCTTGGTGATAATTTGCGATCAGGATTTATTTGTATGCCCGTTTGCTCACGGTAAAGATTCACACGCTACCCCATCATTATCCTGGTCGAGTCTATGGATATCACCACTAGAGGCAAATGCTTGACACTCTCCGCCCTATAAGGACAGAGATTCTTCGTTCATAGACCTGACTTGCCCTGACAGGATTTCTCCAATCAAGGTAGCGGTCGAGTCTCCAGAAGCGTAAGTTCCGACATGCCCTGCCGTACTTAAGGCTAATTTCAGAATATTGATAGCTGCATTCCAATCCCTGTCCAAGATACACCCACATTGACAGACATGGGTTCTAGTGGACAAGGACTTCTTAACTATCGTGCCGCAGCTAGAACATTCCTGGGAGGTGTAGGCAGGATTAACCGCAATGGTTATTTTGCCGAACTTAACCCCGAAATACTCTAGCCATTTTCTGAATTGATACCAACCTGCATCACTAATCGATTTGGCTAAACAATGATTCTTGACTAAGTTTTTGATTCTCAAGTCTTCGTAAGCCACCAAATCATTAGATTGGATTACGCAACGTGCCATTTTCTTGGCGTGTTCTTCACGCTGCCTACTTATCTTGAGGTGTTTTATTCCTAGCCGATTAATGGCTTTTTTTCGGTTGGCTGAGCCAATTTCCGTGTGTGAAACTCGTCTTTGAAGGAACCCTAGACGTTTTTCACCTTCTCGGTAAAAGCGAGGGTTGGGTTCTTTGTGACCGTTACTATCGGTATAGAACTCTTTGAGTCCTACGTCTAATCCGATAGCTTTGCCTGTTGGCTGAACTTCGACTTTGTTCTCAGCATTAACCAAGAATTGTACATAGTAGCCATCGGCACGACGAACCAACCGCACTCGCTTAATTTGAGCAAGCTGATAGAAGTTTAAGTCATAAGTTCCTTTGAGTTTAAGCTTGCCAATCTCTTTCTTGTCTGTGAATGTTATATGTTTGCGGTTTTCCGACAATTTCCATCCTGATGTTTTGTATTCAACAGAACGGGAATTTTTCTTGAACTTTGGATAACCCTTCTTTCCCGGAATAGATTTTCTACAATTGCTGTAGAATCGGGCAATTGACGAATATGCTCTTTCAACAGCCGTTTGACAAGCATGAGAGTTTAAGTCCTTGACAAAAGAAAACTCAGCTCTTAACGATGTATTGTGACGATACAGATCTTTTTGCCCAACGCCTTCATTGTCCATCCAGTAACGGATGCACTTATTGCGGACAAATTGAGCGGTTAAGATCGCCTCATCAATCGCTAAATATTGAGCTGTCTTACCTTTAGCCTTAAACTCAAAAACTAACATTTGACGTGAAGACTTTTACAGCAATATTATAACACAAAGCCGTCCTAAAAGGACGAGGCTTGAGACCCACTCTTTCCGGTCAGGATTATGAGAAGGGCAAAAGCTATCCCCGTGATGATCCAACGGACGAGAGGGTATGATGGATGATCAATGAACCCGACCATCGGCGGTAATAAAACAATACCAATTAGCAGCGCCATTAAAGCGGCGGGTGGGTGTATGGCAATTAGAATTACTCCAAATAGAAGAAAAAAGACTGATAAAACCCAAAGCGCTGCTTTTCCCAAAGGTTGCATAGTGGTAGCGTCTTGTATAGTGCTTAAGAAAATTTTACAGCCAAAAGGTGATCGCACCTCCAGCACTATCCCGACAAATCCCCTTTTTAAAGGGGGGCTTTGATTAGTTTATTGTTCCCCCCATAAGCTATTAAAGGAAGATATCTCCAGATTTGCTCCGGAGGCATCTTTGAGTCCTAGGTATAGTATTACAAGTTGTTAAACAATCATGGTTGTTACGTCTTCTACTCCCCCTACCGTTAACGGTTCTGAGATCCGACGTGAGATTCGCGCCCTGGAATCTCAGCTAGTCGAGTGGCGGCGGCGCTTGCACCAGCACCCGGAATTAGGGTTTACTGAACACCTAACCTCTGCATTTGTTTCCCAAAAGTTACAGGAGTGGGGAATTGAACATCAAACGGGTATTGCCCAAACCGGGATCGTTGCCATAATAAAGAGCGATCGCACAGGTCCGGTTTTAGCGATTCGGGCGGATATGGATGCTTTGCCCGTTCAGGAAGAAAATGATGTTCCCTACCGATCGCAACATGATGGAATTATGCACGCTTGCGGTCATGATGGACATACCGCGATCGCATTAGGTACAGCCTTTTATCTTTCCCAACACCGCCAAGACTTTGCCGGAACCGTCAAATTCATTTTTCAACCCGCTGAAGAAGGACCCGGAGGCGCTAAGCCGATGATAGAAGCTGGCGTCTTAAAAAATCCGGAAGTCGATGCTATGATTGGGCTACATTTGTGGAACAATTTACCCCTCGGAACAGTTGGCGTTCGCAGTGGTACCTTAATGGCAGCAAGCGAGCGATTTCAGTGTAAAATTTTAGGCAAGGGGGGACATGGGGCAATGCCCCATCAAACCCTTGACGCGATCGTTATCGGTACTCAAGTGGTCAACGCCTTGCAAACCATTGTGGCTCGTAATGTTGACCCAATTGATTCAGCTGTGGTTACAGTGGGAATGTTTCAAGCTGGTACAGCGTTTAATGTAATTGCTGACAGCGCCCATATTAGCGGCACAGTGCGGTATTTTAATCCACAATTAGGGGGTTATTTCAGCCAGCGCATCGAGCAAGTGATTGCAGGTATTTGTCAAAGCCACGGGGCGCAGTACGAACTAGACTACCAGCCGCTTTATCCGCCTGTAATTAATGACTCACAGATAGCCGAATTGGTGCGATCTGTAGCGGCAGAAATCGTCGAAACACCTACAGGAATTGTACCAGAATGCCAAACCATGGGCGGGGAAGATATGTCATTTTTCCTAGAGGCTGTACCGGGTTGCTATTTCTTTTTGGGATCAGCGAACCCCAGTAAAGATTTAGCCTATCCCCATCACCACCCCCGGTTTGATTTTGATGAAACTGTGTTAGCAATGGGAGTAGAACTATTTGTTCGCTGTGTTGAAAAGTTTTGCCAGTAATTCTCGGCATTCGGGAAACCTGACAATCTAGGGTGTGCCTGCCATATCAATCAAACGCGAAACCAGGGTAAGGTAACGAATTCAAGGCTTTTACGGCTTTTCCTTTGATCCTTTCCCTCGCGTGGATTCCCTGGGATGGGTGTATCTGTCCCCAACGAGTCCCACCATTGGCAAATCAAACCCTAGAAAATTATAGAGGAATTACCTCCCTCAGGAGAAGCCTATGTCAGCCCCCATCTACCTGAAAATACTCTCAACCCTAACCTTATGCCTAACCACCCTAGGGTTCATGTCATCGGGATTAACCCAACCTATTGTTTCCGATGACAGTACCGATACGATTGTGACTCCAGATGGCAACCGTTTCGATATTCAGGGGGGGAAATTGTCAGGAGATGGCGCGAATCTCTTCCACAGTTTTAGTGAGTTTGGCTTAGACTCTGGACAGATTGCCAATTTTTTATCCGACCCATCCATACAGAATATTCTCTCACGGATTACTGGCGGTGATCCATCGGTTATTAATGGGTTAATCCAAATCAGTGGCGGCACTTCTAATCTGTTTTTGATGAATCCGGCGGGTATTATCTTTGGCAATAATGCTCAATTAAACGTCCCCGCCGCGTTTACTGCTACAACGGCGACAGGTATTAGTTTGGGCGATAATTTATTTAATGCCACAGGGATTAATAATTATACGTCTCTGGTGGGAGAACCCAATGGCTTTGTCTTTAACACACCAGAACCAGGTTCTATTGTAAATACAGGAACCCTAGAAGTCGATTCTGGACAGAATCTCAGTTTAATTGGCGGTACGGTTGTGAGTACGGGTGAGTTAGTCGCCCCAGAGGGTCAAATTACCGTAGCCACAGTTCCTGGTAATCAATGGGTGCGGATTAGCCAAGCGGGAAATTTGTTGAGTTTAGAGGTTCCTGTGGCGGCGACGGCAGTTCCGTTTACGCCTCTTTCTCTTCCACAACTGTTAACGGGAGGAAACGTTAGTAACGCTACGGGTTTGTCGGTGAATGATCAGGGTGAAGTTGCCCTTACGGGTTCAGGAATTGCGATTGATAATGGTGATGTGGTTGCCAAGACGGTAACGGGGGGAACAGCGTTACTTTCAGCAGAGAATAATCTCACGTTGGTGGAGAGTCAGTTAACCACAACAGGTGATTTGCAACTATTGGCACAGGATACAGTACAGGTGCGGGATAGTGTGGTAAATCCATTTATTGCACAAGCGGGAGATAAGTTAATTGTTCAGGGGAACCAAAATGTTGATATCTTTGCCCTGAATCATCCTGCGAGTGGTTTCTTCTCTGGTGGGGATATGGTATTCCGTTCTAGTACTACGATAGGCGGAGATACTCACTACTCGACGGGCGGCAATTTTCTTATTGAACAATTGGATGGTAGTGCAGGAAATTTAGAGAGTCCCTATGATCCAGTTATTTTGGCTTCAGGAGATGTCAAATTGCAAGACTATACCGGCGCTTCACTGCATATTTTAGCGGGAGGTAGGGTAGAGCTAGGAATTGTCACAATTACTGGGACGGATTTAGAAAATAATACGATTAATCCTAATAACCCTAATTCCTTTCTGGCTAGTTTAGCTACTGTCCAGTTGTCCGATGGAACAATTATAGAAATTAATGGTAGTACTAGCCCAACGTTAGATATTAGAGCAGGTATTGACTGGATGGCTATAGGAGGAGATCCGGGGAATTTAGCGCCAGGAACACTAAAACCCACGTTTGAACCTGTCACGAATGCTAATATTCGTGTGGGCAATATTCGGATTGATCAGCCGAGTAGTAGAGTTTTATTAACCAATCAATACAATCCTAATAATTTACGTGGCAATATTCGATCAGGACAAATCGATGTAAGCAGTAATTCGGGTAATGCTGGATCGGTTGCTATTGACTCTCGTGGAGATACTAGAACTGGTCCCATTAGATCTAGAGCAAATGTGAGTGGTGATGGGGGTGATATTATCCTCAACGCCGAAAGCAATATTGAAATTGGCAACTCTGGTGGTAGTGATATCGATTCAAGAGGTGATAATGGAGGGAATATCACTCTTGATGCTGGTGGTACTATCAGGATGACGAATGCTCTTTCCCGAGGAAGAGAGACAGGAACTACGGGTGATGGAGGCGATATTACGATCGCCGCTAGAGGAAATATTAACAGTGGAAATATCCAGACGAGTGGTGCTAATGGTGGAAAAATCACAATCGATAGCGGTGGTGTAATTGACACCACTGGTCCGTTAAAAAATGAAGGAACAATAGAATCTTGTAGTAATATTGCCTGTGATGGTGCGGGTGAAAGTGGCAATATTGCTGTTCAAGCAACCACTATTATAACCCGGGGTATTCAGTCAAATGGTGACTTAGATGGTAACATTAGCCTGACAAGTAATGAAATTCAGCTTAAGCAAGCGGAAAATCCTGATGCAAGACCTGAATTACCCTTTATTGGGGGAACGGGTACTCTTCAATTTCAGCCATTGGATGGGGAAACAATAACTATAGACTCAGGAGGTAATGATCTAATCTTAGATAATCCTCTCCAGCTTGGGGGCAATGTCAGTTTCAATACGAGTGGTGGTAATGTTACCTTGAATGGCACAGTTGATGGAAATTATAATTTAAGTTTAAATACGGATACGGGTACAGCAACATTTAATGGTATTGTGGGTAGTCTCAATTCATTAAATGTTATCAGCACTGATGCTAATGGAAAAACGATCATCAATCATGATATAACCGCCAACCAGCTAGAATTTAATAATCGGGTAGAAGTGCTGTCAAATTCAACATTAACCTTGACACAAGGCGAGGTGCAGTTATCTCCGAGAATTGACTTTATGTCAAACCTTGAGTTAAAAGCTGATCTTGTTATAAGCACGAATGAAAATAGTCAAATCAACTTCAATAACACGGTTGATGGAACTCATGATTTGACTATATTAAACCCTGGGGTAACGAGCTTTTTCGGTGAAGTTGGCAGTATCACCCGTTTAAACACTATTAGTACAGATGAAGCGGGAACCACCCAAATTAATAAAAATATTACTGCTAATCAACTTGACATCCAAGATTCAGTAGAGGTGCTGTCTGACTTATCGTTAACGGCAGATAAAATTGACTTTGGTTCAACGATTACGGGGACAAATCGGAATCTGATTCTTCAATCTTCAAATACTGCTGATATATTTAGCCTAGCAGGATCAGAGAATTCCCAAGATGCAACTGGATTCCAGGATGGTTTTAAAAGTCTGACAATCCGCAATCTGAATAGTGATGGGCAAATTGATTTAAGCAATCTCACCTTCAGAGATCCGGTAAGGATTGAATTGCCTGATGGAGTGATAGCGATTAATGGCAATGTTAGTGGCACAGATGATGCTTCAATTACACTCAATAGCACAACTATTAACCTAAATGCTAATATCACTACTGAAGGCGGTGGTATAGCTTTTAATGCAGACAAGGTTGAACTGACTAATGACGTTACTCTCAACAGTCGTAGTAACCCGATTAGCTTTCAGGGTACAGTTGATGGTAATCATGATTTGACAATATTAAGTTCGGGTACAATCACCTTTGGCGGCGCGGTTGGTAGTGCTACCCCACTAGATACTCTCACCACAGATGCTGGTGGAATAACTCAACTCCAGGGAAACGTTACGGCAAATCGGTTGAATTTGCAAGATCCGGTAGATGTGCTATCCAATTTATCCCTAACCGCTGCAGCCATTGACTTGAACTCAATTGAGACAAGCACAAATAAAACGTTAACTCTTCAACCTCTAAATCCCAACCAAGACTTTAGTTTAAATGGTGGGATATTTAAAGACGGTTTTCCGACTATAACCATTGGTCGAGAATCAGGGGGTGGTACAATTACCCTGGATAATAATTTTACGTTCAGTGATCCCGTGACGGTTCAGTCGCCTAGGGGAGACATTGTTCTCAATGGTATACTGATGGGTGAGAACAATGCCGCGATTACCCTCAATGCTGCTACGACAACGCTTAATTCTAATATCATAACAGCAGGCGGTAATCTTACATTCTTAGGAGACAGGGTTAATTTAGGGGCTGATGTTGACCTGAATGCGGCAGGTGGTACGATCAGATTTGATGGTATCGTGGATGGCGATCGCGCTTTACGTCTCTTCAGTAGCGGAACCACGACATTCTCTGGTGCTGTGGGTAGTGTCACACCATTAAATAGTCTCACCACTGACGCCGGGGGAACCACCCAATTTAACCGAAATGTTACCGCGAGTCGTTTAAGCATCCAAGATACCCTCGCTGTCTTATCGGATTTATCCCTAACCGCATCAGAGATTACCTTGGGTGCAACGGTAACGGGCTCAAATACTAATCTGGTTTTGCAACCGCTGAATCCCACTCAAGACTTTACACTCACCGGAGGCGTGTTTGAAGAGGGGTTCCAGAGTCTCAGGATTGGAAGAGATAATGGCAGTGGCGCGATCGCACTCAATGGTAATCTCACGTTTAGTGACCCGGTGACTATCCTATCACCCATAGGTTCAGGTTCGATCACCGCTACAGGTACAATTACCGGATTCGATAATGCTACTGTTAGCCTTCAAGCAAATCAAGGGATTGACGTAAACGATATTACTGCAAATGCCGGAATTTCTCTCACCAGTAATCAGGCGACTGTCACGACTGGAAATCTGAATACATCAGGAGTGAATCGAGGCGGAGATACTACAGTAAAAGCCAAAACTGAGATTCAAGCCGGTGCAATCAATTCCAGTGCAACTCAGGGTAATGCTGGAAATGTCACATTAGATCCAGAAGGCGATATCGAAGTTGATTCGATTAATGCTCAAGGTGGAACAAACGGCAGGGGTGGTAACGTAGATATTACCACAGAACAATTTTTCCGAGCAACTGATACATTTGGCGATCGCACAGGTACAACAACCAGTATCTCCACCGCAGGCGGGAATGGAGGTGGATCAGTTACAATTCGCCATCAGGGAGGGCGAATTATCCCCTTCACCGTCGGGGAAGACTACAACGATATGAATGGTACCAGAGGCGCGATCGCGACAGGAAACGATAATCAAATTATCCAGGGTTCCTATCCCAATCCCTATACCCAGGGAATCGCACCAAGTCAGATTCAACTGATTACACCGGAAACCCAAAACCCAATCACGCCTGAATTTTCCCCCTCACAAAGACTGCTTCCCCAAGAAGAGTCGCCTTCAAAACTTCCAGTTGAAACCAGCTTACCATCTATAAGTATTGATACCCTATTTGGCACAATTGATTCGGCTTATACCCAAGAATTTGAATCCTATCTCGACAAATCAGGCACTCAAATTCTCACCCTAAGTGAGGCGCGTCAACTATTGCAAGATATTACCCAAGCAACAGGGGTCAAACCAGCATTAATTTATGTAATGTTTGTTCCCAATAGCATCTCTTCCTCATCGGCTACCCCCCAGGATAATGATCAGCTAGATCTCGTCTTAGTGACAGCCCAAGGAGAACCCATTCAGAAATCCATACCCATCACCCGCGCTGAAGTTTTACAAGTGGCGCAACAGTTTCAAGAAACGGTAACCAATGTCCGAGATGCTAAGAGTTACTTAGCCCCAGCGAAACAACTCTACGAATGGTTGATTACGCCATTGGAAGCTGACTTGCAAGCCCAAGGCATTCAAAACTTGGTGTTTGTTATGGATAAAGGTTTACGTTCTATTCCCGTAGCTGCCCTACACAACGAACAGCGATTTTTAATCGAGAATTATAGTGTAGGAATTATGCCCAGTTTAAGCCTCACCGATACCCGCTTCCAAAGTGTGAAAGATACCCAAGTACTGGCGATGGGGGCAGCAAAATTTAGCGATCAAAAGCCTTTACCCGCCGTTCCTGTGGAATTAGAAGTAATCACCCAAAAACTATGGCAAGGTCAATTTTTCCTGGATGAAGGCTTTACTCTAGATAATCTTAAAGCCCAACGAAAAAAACAACCCTTTGGCATTATTCACCTCGCCACTCATGCTGATTTTCGTCCCGGTGCGATCTCTAATTCCTATATTCAGTTATGGAATAGTAAGCTACGCCTTGATCAATTGCCAGAATTGGGGTGGAATAATCCCGCTGTAGAATTACTGGTACTCAGCGCCTGTCGGACTGCATTAGGGGATGAAAATGCTGAGTTAGGCTTTGCTGGATTAGCCGTGCAAGCGGGAGTAAAATCAACCTTAGCCAGTTTGTGGTACGTCAGTGATGAAGGCACATTAGCGCTAATGACCCAATTTTATAATCACTTAAAAACCGCTCCAATTAAAGCAGAAGCCTTACGACAGGTGCAAATCGATATGCTTAAGGGGCAAGTTCAACTGAAAAATGGTCAACTGATTACGTCTGCGGGAACGATTTTGTTACCTTCTGAACTGCCACAATCACAAGATTTTACCCATCCTTATTATTGGGCGTCTTTCACTATGGTGGGGAATCCGTGGTAAAAATAAGTCCCTTTTTATCTAGTACAAGGTGAGTGTGAATTGTGTAGGGGCTCACTTTCACCACTATCTCTTCGGTTGCAACCCGATGTTACTCGCGCCCGCCCCGACTCAGGTTTTAGACTTCAGCAACATTTAACCTAATCTAATGGTAAAAACAAGCATCAATCCTCAACTCTTCTCCCGAATCCACCACGATCGCACGAGGCGAATTTCATCATAACTATAATCCTCTCCCAACTGTTCCCGCAAGCTTCTCAGGGAGTTAGTGCCAACGTTCTGAATCGCTTGCAAGATTGGCTTTTGCCGTTCGACTGGCACCAATCGGTTTAAATCCACGGGTTGATTCTTTTCAATTAGCTCACTCAAATGAGTAAGAATAGTACTAGGAATATAACCCCGTCTTTCAGCAATTTCCTCTATACTCAATCCTTGCAGATACAGTTGTAAGGTGGTCATTTGACTATTTGAAGGCAGAGGTACGGGTAACTTTTGCTCCTGACAAAATTCTCTAACTTCCGAAACAAAGCGCTCTCCGTACTGAGTCAATTTATGAGCCGTTATACCTGATATTTGAGCAAAGTCCTCCAGAGTTTTGGGTTTGAGTTGTGCCATTAACTTCAGGCTAGAATCAGCGAAAATAACATAAGGCGGAACCGATTGAGTATCAGCAATTTGTTTACGTAGCTTTCGCAGTCTCTCAAACAGCAGTTCAATTTCTGCCGTTCTTGGATTAATATCCGATAAAGCCTTTGCCACTGGGGTTTGGGTAATTGCAATATTCACAGAACGTTGCTTGCGAAGAACTTCCCAACTCAGTTTATTCAGCTTCAGTACCCGATATCCATCCGTTGTTTCATCCATTAACCCCTGATGCAGGAGCGATCGCGCCAGCATTTTCCAAGCGTCAATGCTTTTATCCTTACCGATTCCATAAGTTGAGAGGAGGTGATGTCCATTCTGTTCCACCTTCTTTTTCTGTGAACCCCGCAGCACGTCAATAATGTGAGTCATACCAAACCGTTCTCGACAACGCGCCACACAGGACAAAAACTTTTGGGCTTCAATCGTCCAATCTTCAATCGGTTTAGGATGGCAACAGTTATCGCAGTTATGGCAATTTCCCTTAAACCGTTCGCCAAAATATCTGAGTAAAATGGTGCGGCGACAATCCGTTCCTTCTGCGTAGTCTCGTATTTGCTGTAACTGTTGACGGGCAACACGCTGTTCTTTAGGATCAGGTTTTTGATCAATAAAATAATCGAGTCGGGGAATATCACCTGGACTATAAAAAAGCGTACAATAAGCAGGTTCTCCATCTCGTCCTGCCCGTCCCGATTCTTGATAGTAACCTTCTAAATTTCGGGGTAAATCGTAGTGAATCACAAAGCGGACATCTGGTTTGTTGATTCCCATACCAAAGGCAATGGTTGCCACAATCACTTGTACGTCATCTCGAATAAAACGATTTTGATTTGTTGAGCGGTCAGTATCACTCATCCCTGCATGGTACGGTAAGGCAGAAATGCCATCTTTTTGCAGTCGAAAAGCCACTTCTTCAACGCTGCGACGACTGAGACAATAGATAATCCCTGAGCCTTTATAGGAATGAACTTTTTTGAAGAGTTGATTATAGCTTTGGCGCTGTTTGGGTTGAATTTCGTAGTAGAGGTTAGGGCGGTTAAAACTAGCAATATGGATACTGGCTTGCTTGAGATTGAGTTGTTGGACAATATCCTGCTGCACCCGCTTTGTGGCTGTAGCGGTAAGGGCTAGCATCGGGATATCGGGATACCGTTGGCGTAATTGTTGAATCTGCCGATATTCGGGGCGGAAATCATGTCCCCACGCCGAGACACAGTGCGCCTCATCAACAGCAAAGGCAGAAATTCCTACCTGCGATCGCACTTGCTCTAAAAAGGGTGCAAATCGCTCTCCCAGCAGGCGTTCTGGGGCGACGTAAAGCAGTTTAATCTTGCCCTTGAGGATCGCCAGTTCCCGCGATCGCACGGCGTCCCAACTCAGGGTACTATTGAGAAACGTTGCCCCAATGCCGTTATCCACTAAGGCATCCACTTGGTCTTGCATCAGTGCAATCAACGGCGATACCACCACCGTTAACCCCGGTTTGAGTAAGGCGGGTAATTGGAAGCACAGTGACTTACCGCCCCCTGTCGGCATAATAATCAGCAAGTCACGATTTTGAAGCGCTTCTTCAACGATTTGCTGCTGTCCTGGGCGGAAGGTATCATATCCAAAAAACTGCTTGAGGGCGTCCTCCAAGGATTGCAACTGATACATGATGGATGCTGTGGGCGCTTATGACCCAATCATTGTAACAACCTCAGGTGGACAGTGAGAAACGCCGATTGACAGCGTATTCCATGCACTCATTGTGCTTGGAGTCAACTCTCAACTTGAGCAACCCGGAGAAATTCAAGCAAAAATGTATCCAATAATACCAAACTTGGGGAGGATTTTTTCTGATTCCCCCACCCTTCTGTACCTTTACCTTCATAATAAGAATTAGAGACTTTATGAAGTAACGTAACAATGCCTAAAGCCATCTGGAACGACACGGTTCTCGCCGAGAGCGACAACTGTCAAATTGTAGAAGGAAATTATTATTTCCCCCCAGACTCGATTAATCAGCAGTATTTCAAGGAAAGCAGCACCCATACAAGCTGTCCTTGGAAGGGTCAAGCCAGTTACTATACCATCGAAATTGATGGGCAACAGAATAAGGATGCAGCGTGGTACTATCCCCAAGCAAAAGAGAAGGCGAAAAATATTGAGGGCTATGTCGCCTTTTGGAGAGGGGTGAAAGTTGAAGCGTAGCTAGTATTGGTTTGTATTTAACTCCCCCTTGATAATCCAGTCCGCCTGTGCGGACTTTGTTTTTGTTGGAAATTATGCTTTGTGGCGGCTTAATTAATCACTCTAAAGCTAAATCACAAGTCGCTGAATCTGTCAAGGTTTAATTCTAAATTCAGGTTAACGCTTCAACGGAGAGGGGGGGATTCGAACCCCCGATGGTTGTGACACCATAACAGATTTCGAGTCTGCCGCATTCAACCGCTCTGCCACCTCTCCAGGTCTTTGTTCTTATGATAGTAGCACTCATTGTTACTGAGTAGCATCTCAAAAGCGTCTCAAGGGCTTGTCTAATATTTTTTTAGCTCCCAATTTATGATTCTTCTGAAATGGCATTGTCAATATGAATATATATCGGTATACTAATATTATACACCCAGCAACCTTTACCGGATTATGCTTTTAGGGTTTAAGACGGAATTGAATTTAAACAACAAGCAGCGAACGGCACTAGCTAAACACGCTGGCGTTTCCCGTCATGCTTGGAATTGGGGTTTGGGATTGACTAAGCAGATACTCTTACACAACCAGGACACAAGAGAGGATAAAATTAAATTTCCCACTGGGATTGACCTGCACAAATGGTTGGTAGCGCTGGTTAAACCCATCTGCCCTTGGTACTATGAGGTGAGCAAATGCGCCCCTCAGTATGCGCTTAGGCAATTGGTTCAAGCCTGGAAAGATGCGTTCAACAAGAGCAAGAAACCACCTCGGTTTAAGCGCAAGGGAAAGCATGACAGTTTTACTTTAGATGGGTCAATCAAGCTTGATCACTTCAAGATTAGAGTTCCGGTTATTGGTTGGCTAAGAACCCACGAACGGCTACCTGTTCGGTTTGGACCCAAATCTGTGACCATATCTAGGACGGCTGACCGATGGTTCATCAGCTTTAAGCTGGAATATGAACCAATCAATCGCCCGAAGCCTCACCCTGTAGTGGGAGTAGACTTGGGAATCAAAGCATTAGCCGTCTTATCTACTGGAATCGTGGTAGAAGGCGCGTCTAGCTATCGCTTGTACTATAAAAAACTTTCACGGCTGCAGTGGCTAAATCGTCATAAACAGATTGGTTCGGTTAACTGGAGAAAAGCTCAAATCAAAATAGCCCGTTTGCACCGAAGGATAGCCAACATCAGAAAAGACACGTTGAACAAGCTCACATCCTATTTAGCCCAAAACCACAGCCGAATAGGAATAGAAAACCTGAACGTGTCCGGCATGATGGCTAATCACAAATTGGCGAAAGCTATCCAGGACATGGGCTTTTTTGAGTTCAAACGCCAGCTAGAGTACAAGTGTGAGTTGTACGGGTCAACTTTGGTTGTAGTAGACCGATGGTATCCCTCGACTAAAACCTGTTCAAGATGCCACACCGAAAAGGATGAAATGCCCCTATCTCAAAGAGTTTTCCGGTGTGACAATTGCGGGTTAGAACTTGAGCGCGATTTTAACGCCTCCATTAATTTGGAGATAGCCGCCAGTTAGGTGGTGGTAGCCTGTGGACTGGTTAAGTGCCGTCACTGCCAGAGTGAAGCAGGAAGTAAGCATCAAAGTTAGGTCTGACTAAGGTTGACCAGCTTT
>NZ_JAVJRX010000178.1:0-77383 GCF_040219735.1 Coleofasciculus sp. G1-WW12-02
AGAAGAGGGGTTCTAGATATTAAGTGATATTCTAGTTGACTTCGGGTAGGACATAATCGTGTAAGACCTAATTAGGGGTAACTCGAAAGGGCTGTGATTAGCTCAAGAATCCCCCGTCTTTCAAGCGGGGGAGTGTCAAAAATGCTTATTTCAGTGCCATTCCGCTTAAGTTTGAAACCAATCAAACAGGATAACCACAGGATTTGGCGTCCTTAGCGCCGTAGCGTTTCCTGTGCTATATCCCCCAAGTTAAATAAGAATGGCACACTACTCTTGGAATCACCACCCATGACCAACACTTTCGGCATTTGCGCCCCACCTTGTTTCCAGGCTTCGATGGCTTCTTTTTGCAGAACCAGTGGTCCGCCTTGCTCTCTCAGGGTTTCCGCCAACAGTCGTTGGGCTTCGGCTCTACCCTTGGCGCGATTAATGTCCGCTTGGGCTTGTTGTTCGGCTTCCCGGGCAACGTAAACAGCACGTTGCGCCCGTTGTTCAGCGATTTGTTTTTCCTCAACCGCCTTGGAGAACTCTGGGGAGAAGTTTAGGTCAACCACGCTGGTATCTAGGACGATGATGCCATACTTTTCCAACCGTTCATTCAAAGCATTATCAAAGTCCTGCTTCAGTTCAGTCCGTTTGGTGATTGCTTCTTCTACCGTTCGCCTCGCCGCTGCAACTTTGAATGATTCCTGAGTTTGAGGGGCGATAATTTTCGAGACGATATTCTGCAATGTGCCTTGTGTGCGTCGGATTGTAACCACCTGTGTCGGATCAAGGCGGAAGTTAATCGCAAAGCTAGCTGATAGATCCTGAAGATCCTTGGTGGAACTCTGAGCAGGAACTTCAAATTTTTGCACGGTTACATCATATACGTCCACCACTGAGATTAAAGGCGGCTTGATGTGGATACCTTCTAGTAAGGCTCCATCTCTGGCTTTACCCAAGATGCTGATGACCCCGGCTTGACCTGGGTTGATGATCACAAAGGAGCTAAAGCTAAGGAGAATCAAGGCTGCTGCAATAATCCCTCCCACTAAAGCTTGCCAATTCTGTGAATTCTGATACTTCAACGTTTACTCTCCTTACTTCATAGCCATTGGCGACTCTTTCCAGCCTACCAATGTTCAGACCCAGTTGTGTTGATTAGGGGAAAATGGGGAAGCATGTTCCAGATGTTCTAGGGCGCGTCTGCTGTAGGGGCGGGTTTTACAGATAACATTTTGGCACTGTCTGGAAACTTCACTCGCACCCGCCCAAATCGGGAAGCGGAGGAGCGGAGGAGCCGGGAAAGCCTTTTTTAGACGTAAGGCGTGGAACTATGGCGAGCAGAGGGAATAAGGGAGATGGGGGAGTAGCATCCTAACTAGGGAAGCGAAATATCATTTTTGCCCAAATATATCTAAATCTATCTCAATAAACCATAAAATGATTCATAATATTTATGAATTTGCTGGATCAATTAATTCTGAATAATGCTATGAAGGTAGATAGAGATACGTCCATGGTAGCATGTCAGGGAAAGCACATAATATTCACGCTAACTATGGTGTTGGGTTACTCTTCGAGAAGCCTTGCCTAGGTATCTCAACCCAACCGACAAAGCTAACATGTACCCTATGTATATCGGTGAAAAATGTGAGGGAGTGCTATGAAAAACAGTACCATTAGATTCATTATCTTTGTTCTTTTCGCGTCTTGTGTAGTCATCGCGCCTCAAGTTCAATCAAGTAATACCCATTCGGTTAACTGGGGATATAGTGGGGATGCATCACCTAAAAATTGGGGAAACTTAAGTCCGAAATTTGAAACCTGTAAACTTGGCAAAGAGCAGTCTCCGATTAATCTGAACGATAAGTCAGCCTCTAGCGCTAAATCCCTTGAATTTACCTATAAAAATACACCCTTTAAAGTTATTAATAATGGTCATGCCATTGAAGTTGACTACAAGGCTGGAAGTTATATAGAAATTGAAGGTAAGCGGTATGAACTTCTCCAGTTTCATTTCCATTCTCCCAGCGAACACAGGGTTAAGGGTGAAGCCTATCCCATGGAAGCCCACCTGGTTCACAAAAGTCAGGATGGACAATTGGCGGTTGTTGGAGTTTTCCTAAAAGAAGGTCAATACAATCCATTTATTGAAACCTTATGGGCGAATATACTAACCCATAAAGGAGAACGAATCGTCCGGGGTGTGACGATTAATGCTAGTGCGTTACCGCCACAAGACAAGTCTTATTATCATTACACAGGTTCATTAACTACCCCACCTTGTACAGAAGGCGTCGAGTGGTATGTTTTGAAACAGCCAATTGAGATATCATCCCAGCAGCTAGCTAAATTTAAGTCAGTTTATAGCGGTAATGCTCGACCTGTCCAACCTCTGAATCAACGAGTTATTGAAACCAAAGAGTTTTAAGTTGGTAGGGGCGGGTTTTGGGATTTTAGGCTTGGCTATTGATAACCTTTGTGCAAAACCAGCCCGGATGTAGAGATGTTCCATGCAACGTCTCTACATTCCCATATTCCTCATTTCCATCTGTTTCCTGTTCCCCAATCTTAGACGGATACAGGAGTTTTCAGGAGAGTGACAAAGTTCGATAGAATTTGTAAGCCTGCTGTGGACGATTTTTCGGGATGAAACTGAACTGCCATCATATTACCCCGCGCGATCGCAGCCGTGACCTGTTGTGATCCGTGTGTTACTGTAGCGGCGCGAATTGTCGGATCAACAGGGTCAACGTAGTAGGAATGGACAAAATAAACTTGTGGGTTCTCAGATAGCTGCATCCACAAGGGACAATCTGGTTGAGTGAACTCCAAATGGTTCCACCCCATGTGCGGAATGCGGATATCCGGTTCTGGCTGAAATCGCCGCACTTTCCCAGGGATAATCCCTAATCCGGGTTCCTTTCCTTCTTCTGAACTCTCAAACAGAATTTGCAACCCTAGACATATACCCAGGAACGGTTTACCGCTAGCAATCACCCGTTTAATCGGTTCATCAAGTCCGCGCGATCGCAAATGCTGTACGGCTGGGTCAAATGAACCCACTCCCGGTAGTACCACCGCATCCGCCTGTTCAATCTCAGCCGCGATATCTGTCACCTTGGTTGTTGCACCCGCATTCTCCAACCCTTTACAAGCCGAGTGCAGGTTACCCATATCGTAATCGACCACCGCAATGATTGGCATGAACCGATTCCTCGTTATTTTTATGGTTCAATCTATATTTTAATGAGTTCGGTGCTAATCGATAATGTCAACCACTATCCTTTTGACATCCTTTCAAACCTGGTTACCTCATCACAAATCCAATGCGTCCGATGATTTACTGCTGAAAATCCAACAAGAGAGTAACCCGTTTCAGGAACAAGCCATATCCTTGACGTATCTGAGACAACTACCCGTTGACGTATTTCCAGCCAGTGATTTAGCGATCGCGGAAATTGAACACCTGCAACCGGATGTGGTAATCTGTTGCGGCATGGCTGAATCCCGTTCCCGATTAACCGTAGAAGCTGGGGCAACGCCTCGATACCTTATTACTCAAGTCTATTGGTTGGTTTATTATATAGTTCTTCAGGAAATCTTCAGCTTTAAAGGGTTGTCCTATTATCTTTCCGCCTTCCTTGGCAATAAGACAAACATCGAGACTCACTTCCTCAACACCTCTGTAGACTTAGAGGAACTATTACAGGGATTAACCGAAACTGAGATTAGTTACAACGCGGGTAAATTTGTCTGTGAAGGACTCTATTATCAAGTATTAAGCTATTTGCGCGATTATTCCCCGACAACTGGTTGTATCTTTGTCCACGTTCCCCTACTAACGCCCGAAAACCTATCCACAATTCTGACAGACTTTCGCCTAATTATTTCCAGAATAGCAGTTTGGGCAATAATTCAACGCCAAAATCAAATAAGAGAGACAACGACTGCTGCTTAGAGACAAAGACAACATAGATTCCTTCTCGTTTCAATAGAGGGCGATCCGATCAAAAGGAAAAACTGACTAATTTTGTTAACTCGCCCTCATCTTCAATTAACCGTGATTTTTCGATAATCATTTATAATCATCCCCTGTAGGGGCGAGTCGCCGGACTAGCGTTAAAGGGAAAACCGATTAATTTTGTTGACTCGCCCTCATCTTGAGTTAATACAAAATCCGGGTTGACTACCCCCTTATCCAGTCCGCGCAGGCGAAGTTTTTTGTGTAGCAGCGATTTTAATCGCCAGGGCAAAAAGGGCTTACTGTCTGTGAGATTGATCCCCAGGTGGGCGACTTTGGCGAAAACTGATAATTAACAAGCAGATAATCCCTAGATTAATAAAAACATCAGCAAAATTAAACACTGGAAAAGGAGCGAGTCGAATATGCCGAAAATCGACTAATACAGGAAACTTGACGATCGGAAACTCCAGAAAATCAACCACACAGGTTAACTGTTTTCCATTAACGATACAATCATTAAAAAATCGATCAATTCCATTGCCTAATGCACCCCCTAAAATAAACCCGTAGCCTAACTGCTCAATAGGTTTCAGCCGGGAACCAAACCATGCCAACCCCATTAAACCCAGACTCACTGCCAGTGATAGCCAGCGCAGCCAAACTCCGCCCTTACTAAACAGACTAAATGCTGCCCCGGTATTCGTCACATACGTTAAGTGAAAAATATCAGGAATCAGAGGCAAACTTTCGTATAATGCAAAATTTTGTACCACTAAATATTTAGTCAGTTGATCCAAAATTAAACTAACAGCGGCAATTATCCAGAAGTAACGATTTTTTCTAAAAGGCATAGTCAATTGATTGACATCGAATATTACCACTGTGACATCCTCCTACACTAAATGCTTGGCATTATAGTGTAGGTACGATTCAATGAGTTGATACAACCGCTTCTAAACCCAACAGATTCATCAACCGTTCAATGTCAAAATGTTCTGTCATAAGCTGTTGGACGCATTGTGCTTTTATGGATTCGCGCAGGCGTACTTGACCAAAAGCGCGATCGATAATTTCCACAGTGGTGAGGGTATCGAGATCCACCGATAAAATGGGGATTTCCAATTCTTCAGCACGGTTGACAATCAACGGTTGGGGTGGTATATGTCCCGTTAAAATCAGACAGTGGGTTGAGGTTTCCAGTGCTGCCATTTGGATATCCGTGCGATCGCCTCCGGTGACGACTGCCATGTGCTTGCCTTTGCGGAAGTATTTTAGGGCAGAGTTGACATTCATCGCGCCAATGGTCAAACTTTGAACCAATAAATCTATCCGATCCGGACGGCAAAGTACTTGAGCATCGAGTTGATGAATCAATTCTCGCACCGTAACGCTGCGGAGCAAATCATTTTGGGGTAACATCCCCAATACAGGAATACCTTGTGCCTCTAGAAAGGGTTGGACAGTGGATTGAACGATTTCCAGTTGATCAGCCGGAATCGCATTAATCACAATTCCCCGTAAGCGATCGCCAAGTTGGTGTTTGGCAGATAGCAGCGTTTCCACCAGTAACACCGAATGAAAACGGCTGACTAATACAATTGAAGCCTCTATTTCCTGAGCAATGTCCAGTAACGAGAGGTCAAATAGATTGCCTTCAAAAAGCGTACTCGGTCCTTCGAGTACCATTAAATCGCCAATCGGAGGCTGGAGATAGGACTTCAGCGATTGACGGTAATTGGTAGAATCCTCACCGCGTAAGCGTTTTTGTATTGTCTGATCATCGAGGCAAAGTAAAGGCGATCGCACCTGCTTTTCTGGTAGATCTAGGATAGACGGAATAAACTGCACATCATCGCCTTCCCGATCCAGTTTATTCACATACTCAGTACAGGCTAAGAGCTTACCATAACCAATATCCAGTCCTTTACTTTTGAGCTGATGGGCGATGCCCAGAATAATGGCAGACTTGCCACTATACGCTTCAGTTGATCCGATTAGTAGATAATTCACGGATTTTGTCACCCCTAATTTCACTCCTCCGTTCAAAATGTCACTTGAGTTTACTCGTCACGTAGTAGTTTTCGATAAAATGTCTGGGAAAAATCGGTCAAGCGAGTGCGCTTGAAATTCAAAATGACTTCGATTAAGTAATTAATAAATTCAGAATTTGCCAAAGTTACCTCATAACTGAGTTCCGCATTCCCATCAAACTGTAATCGGCAGCGGGTGAGTTCCGAAGGTAGCTTGGAGACAAACCAGGTTGCCACAAAGGGAATGCTCTCACCGCCTTCAATACGGCGACTCCCTTCTAAGGAACCCTGTTGATACAGACTAAACGCCAGGGGGAGGGCATTGCGTTTAGCGCCTTGATAGTAAGGCATGTAGACACCGTAGGCGCTTTTCTCGGCAGGCTGAAGTTTCTCGATTGACATAGCTGACTAACGTCTTGTTCCGGTATGGAGAATGTCATGCACTCTCGTTAGAGGTTAATAAATTATAGAAAACCGATGCGGTTAAACTAGATAGATCTCTCCATTAATTGTTTACTCTACCTCGATCTTAGGCGTTTTTGGTTCCTGTATGCTACTTTCTAATGAAGCATTTATACTAAAACCGCGATTAGCCATGAGTGAGACAATCTTTAGCAAGATTATCCGTCGGGAAATCCCGGCTGACATTGTTTATGAGGATGATCTAGTCCTAGCTTTCAAGGATATTACGCCCAAAGCCCCCGTTCATATTCTGCTCATTCCCAAAAAACCGATTCCCCAGCTAGCGGCGGCTGAGTCCCAAGATCACGCCCTTATGGGACATCTGCTGTTAACCGCCAAGCGAGTGGCTGAACAAGTAGGTTTGAATCAAGGGTATCGGGTGGTGATCAACAACGGTGCTGATGGCGGTCAAACCGTGGATCATCTACATTTACACATTTTAGGCGGACGCCAGATGGACTGGCCCCCCGGTTAAAAGTTGGGGTGTGGGGGGTGGAGGTGCGGAGGTGCGGAGGTGCGGAGGGGTGCAGGAAGATAATTTCTTAAAGATTCTTTAAATAACGTGGCAAAATAGAACATTAGCTCGACTGGACAGTGATTTGGGTATTGGTATCATCCGTGATACAAGGAATAAAGACCGTTAGTCTTCGTGTAGGGGCGACCCGCTTGCACTAATTAACAACTCCAGTCCACTAAATAGACTCGGGTCGCCCTCTCCTCAACTACGACACAACAGACGATCAAGCCCACAGCTTCACCTACACCAACACCTAATTCAGTTGTCTCGCCCACATCATTACCTTCACCCACAGCGAATCCTGATGTCTCTCCAAAGCAAGCACCATCAGACTCAACAACACCCTCTATTGAGACAAAACCGACGATCAAGCCTACAGCTTCACCCACGCCAACACCTGATCCAGTTGTCTCGCCTACACCATCACCGTCACCCGCAGCGAATCCTGATGTCTCTCCAAAGCAAGCACCATCAGACTTAACAACACCCTCTATTGATTGGGGCTCTATTGATTGGGGTGCAGTAGGTGCTATAGCTACTATTTTAACTCTTATATTTACAGTCTTGGCATTCATATTTGCACCAAAAGTAACTCATTTTTGGGATGAGAGAAACAGACGTAAACGGCAAGATGCAGCCAATAAGGAAGCGGAACTAAAGCAAGCAGAAGCTGAGGCTCACCAAAAACAGGCTATAGAAGACTACCGCCAAAACCTGATTTATAGACTCGGCAATCTACAGATTTTTAAGATGTCCAGTCCTTTGGATCTGGAGAATATTTATGTAAAACTGCAAGTGCGGCAAGAACAACCACTGTCCTCTACCCAAGAAGAAGAAAAAGCCTCGTTAGCTGAGGGTGAGCCAGGGGAACTGTTGCGACAATTTCAACAGCGTTTAGCAGAAAAAGCGGCAACGGCAATTTCCCCAGAAGCAGCATTAACCAAACACAAACGGATAACGGTACTGGGTGAGCCTGGTGCAGGTAAAACTACGATCCTGCGACACCTAGCTGTGCGAATGGCTAAAGATGAGCCAAGCTTACCCTATTTGCCAATTTATGTTGAACTGAAATTTTTAGAAGGTAATACGGGAAATGTTCTAGAGTTTGTTGCTGCTGACTTGGCGAAACGCTACGGCTTTCAAAATGCCCGTCCCTATCTTGAAAAACAGCTAAAAGACGGTAATGCTGCATTGCTGTTAGACGGATTAGACGAAGTATTGGGTGGTAAAAGTTCTGCTGAGGCGAAAAATGCTTACAATCAGGCGGTTGGTAAAGTAAATCAATTAGCCACACAATTTCCTAATGCTCCGATCGCAGTTACCTGTCGTCGGGCTGGCTGGCGCGGTGGTTTAACTGGGTTCCAGACAATGGAAGTGCTGGAATTTGATGAACCTGATATTAAGGAATTTGCCAACAACTGGTTCAAATCAGATCCTTCCAAGGCGGAAGGATTATGGCAAGAATTAGATAAAAACTTGCGGATGAAGACGTTGGCAGGAAATCCGTTAATTCTCTCACTAATGGCGATTGTCTATGGGCGAGAATTGAAATTACCTGAGCGTCGCTCTGAATTGTACCAGCACTGCGTTGAAGTATTGCTCGAAGAATGGGATGCCGAACCTAATCGAGATGTTAATCGATTGATGCAGTTTACACCAACACAAATGCAGAATCTGTTGATAGAGGTGGCGTGGTATTTCCATCAGCAAGGGACAAGCTATTTCCGCGAAGCTGAACTATTGCGGCAACTTCCTCGCTTTCTTTCTAATGCTCAAATCAATATCTCACCAGAAGAGAACAAAGCAATCCTGGAGGAAATTACAGATTCATCGAGTTTGCTGAAAGAAGCCGCCTATGAATTGTATAGCTTTCTGCATTTGACGTTTCAAGAATATTTTGCCGCACTAGCCGCTAATAAAAAAGGTGCAGTTGGATGGCAAGAGGTTGTTAAGCATCGACATGAACCTTGGTGGGAAGAGGTAATCCTGCTATTAGCTGAATGTATGGACGATGCGACACCGCTACTGTTAGGTATCTTGGGACGTTCGCTACCTCCATTGTCACCTGGAAACATCAACCAGTTAATACCGGAAGGGGAACCGCTAGCTGTCAATGATGACCTTTTTGATAGTGATTTGCTCTTGGCAGCACGTTGTCTGGTTGGTAAACCCAATCTGATGCAGGGGTTACGCGATCGCATTATTACCGAAGTGAAAGATCTGCTTAGTAATTCACCCTATGCCCTGAATTGGGAACGGGCAGCTAAAGTTTTGGTGGAGATTGGCGACCCAACCCTAATTGATGAGCTACTGGAGATGCTGGTTATCGTAGGCAAGAATGAGCTAGAACGGCGAAGGATGAATGTTGCCTTAATGGAAAAGCAATTTATCATTGCCTCGGCTTGTGGAAAATATGGTGACCAGAATGTAGCTAATAAATTGCTGAAACTTTTTCAGAGGAAGGTAGAACTGGATGGACAGGTATGTGGACGTATCTTATATGCGCTAGCTGAGTTAAAAGCGACAAATGCTAGCGATTATCTACTCAAGATATTTAGACAAGAAAATGACGAATGGATATTAATTAGGCTACAGATTGCTAGGGCGTTGATCGAGCTAGGCAAAACCTCTGTAACTTCTGAGCTGCTGAATATGCGGACTGACCCAAAATGCTATAACAGAGAAGAAATTGAAATTTTTGAGTTGCTGGGCAGTTCAGGTGATCAATGTATCGCTCCAAAACTACTGGATTTGATTCTAGCAGACAATACAAGCCCTGGAGTAAAGCCAGCCATTTCTAGCGCGTTAAGAGATTTAAAGAATGCATCTTTGGTGAATTCCATTTTGCAACATATTCAGGATGAATCCATTGATTGGCAGATTCGGTGGTTATTGACAGAATCTCTGGAAGGTTTACAAGAAATTGCGATAGATTCACTAAGACAAATCCAAAAAGACCACAACATTGATGAGCGTGTTCGAGTGGGCATATCCACAACTTTGGGAATTTGGGAAAAACAAGAGAGCATCACCTATCTAGTTCAGGCAATAGAAAGGCAAGTTGTGCCTCCTAACTGGTGTTTAGGAGACTCTATTTGGCTTGGATATGTTTGGCAACGAATAACTCGCACTCTCAAAAGCTTGGGAGATAACTCTGTAGTGCCAACGCTGGTGCAAGCATTGGAACAAAGTCAGGCAAGCTGGGATCATAGAGTAGCGCCGGAATCAGGGCGCAAGTTTATCGTTGACTACGCTAATAGAATTTTCACTACGACAGAAAAGTATAATTTATCTATTTGTGAGGCAAAAGGTATTATCTGGGCTGCCTCAGAGTACCAGTCTGATACAATTGCTCAACAAATACTATCAATATTGTGTCAATCCCATTGGCTGGTATTTCAAAATGAAATTTTGAACAACTTGCCCACATTTATTACCAAGTTGTTAGTACCTGAACTACGGGAGCTATTACCCGAAATCCACAACAATAATCGAAACTTCAATTGGAAACGTTGTATAGTTAGAGCAATTGGCGAAGTAGCTGATGATCGTGAAACAGTGACCGAATTACAAAGAACCTATTTATCGCTTACTAGCAACCAAGAAATGGATTTGAAACCTGAAATTTACTCTGCCCTTTATTCCGTTAGTCATAGAGCCAGAGTTCGAGTTAGTGGTGACGAACAAATATAGCGGTTCTCCAGTGTTTAAGGTACACCTAAATGTAGGGGCGCAAGGCTTGCGCCCGATTTAACCGTAAAATCTATTCCACCAAAGTCTTTAACGGTGAGTGGTGCGTTACGCTTCACTCTCCTCACCCTACAGATTTACCTGAAGCGCTGTCAAGCTAAGCTTTAAGATAGTTACCACATCGGCTTCGGGTTGGAATCAGCCAATTCCAGTACCATAGCCTAATATAAATGTCACTGACTGGTATGCTGGTGGGCAATGCCCACCCTACGGTATATCAATGGTGGAGGCGCTCCCAAAATGCACGCTTTTCAGTGCTATTCAACCTAATATGGGCTTACTGTGTAATAAACCACCCTTGGATTATGCGCCTTAGCTTAGAACCTTTTACTGTTCACAAGCGATTTCCCTTAACCATTAGTCGCGGTACAACCTCCCAAAGCACCAATATCTGGGTGCGGCTAGAACATCAGGGGATAGAGGGTTGGGGCGAAGCCTCTCCCTTTGCGATCGCGACTCCATCCCATCCCTTAAATAAAACTCCCCAAACCACTCAGATCCTGTTAACTGCACTTGAGTTACTTATACCCATACTAGAGGCATATACACCCTGGGAACGACAGAAAATCGAACGAGTGTTAGCAGAAACTGATGCACCATCAGCGGCTAGGGCGGCGATTGATATTGCATTACATGATTGGTTAGGAAAACAGTTAGGTGTTCCCTTATGGAAATTATGGGGATGTAATCGTCACCGGATTGTGCCAATTTCCGCCACGGTAGGAATTGGTACACCTGAAGCCGCACAAGAACGAGTGCGAGATTGGATACCGATCACTGGGGGTAATGTGCTTAAAATTAAACTCGGTTCTCCCGACGGAATTGAAGCCGATCGCGAAATGCTATTAGCCATCCGAGACGTCGCCCCCCAAGCCCAGCTAACCGTTGATGCGAATGGCGGTTGGAGTTTAGACGACGCTGTAAAAATTTGCGACTGGTTAGCCCAACAGGGTGTTAAATACGTCGAACAACCCCTTAGAGCCGGACAAGAGGCGGATTTACCTCATTTGTATTCGCGATCGCCTCTACCTATTTTCGTTGATGAAAGCTGCTTTACCAGTGAAGATATTCCTCCCCTGGCTGATTGCATTCATGGGATTAATATCAAACTAATGAAATCCGGTGGATTAACGGAAGCATTGCGGATGGTACATACTGCCAAAGCCTTTGGGTTACAGGTGATGTATGGCTGCTATTCCGATAGTACCCTCGCCAATACCGCCGCTTCTCACCTATCATCTTTCGCCGATTATCTGGATTTAGATAGCCATTTGAACTTAGTTGACGATCCCTTTACCGGGGCGACGCTTCAAGATGGACGATTGATACCAAATAACTTATCAGGATTGGGAGTAAAACGCCATGTATCTGACGAGTGATCAGCGCGTCGCTATTTTATTACATGAAGGGATTCGCGGCGATCAGGGGAAAACCGGATTAACGCTGCTACGATATACAGAAGCAACTGTGGTGGCAGTGATTGATAAGGATTGTGCTGGAGAATCTTTATCTGAATTAACTGGAATTAACTGTAATGCGCCGATTGTGGATTCAGTGAGTTCCGCCCTCGCCTACAATCCCACGATTTTAGCGATTGGAATTGCCCCACCGGGGGGACGATTGCCAGAGGTTTGGTGGCAAGAAGTTAAGCAGGGAATCGCGGCGGGACTTTCCGTTTATAACGGTTTGCATACGCCAATGGCATCTGATCCAGAATTACAGGAATTACTCAAACCCAATCAACAAATTTGGGATATTCGCCAGGAACCAAGGGGTTTGGGGATTGGCAAAGCCCAAGCGCGATCGCTGTCTTGTCAACGGATTTTAACCGTGGGTACGGATATGAGTGTGGGGAAAATGTCTACCAGTATTGAGTTCCATCGCGCCGCTTGTCGAAAGGGAATTAAGTCCAAGTTTTTAGCAACCGGTCAAGCGGGGTTAATGATTGCTGGGGATGGCATTCCTTTAGATGCAATTCGGGTCGATTTTGCGGCGGGTGCGGTTGAACAAATAGTGATGAAATTTGGTAATGGTTATGACTTGTTAATGATAGAAGGGCAGGGTTCACTGATTCATCCCGGTTCTACGGCAACCTTACCCCTAATTCGAGGTACACAACCCACAGGTTTAATATTAGTTCATCGCGCTGGACAACGACATATTCGCCATTGCCCGGATGTGCTGATTCCACCGTTACCAGAGGTTATTCGACTGTATGAAACCGTGGCTAGGGCGGGAGGGGCATTTGCACCAGTGTCAGTGGTGGCAATAGCCTTGAATACCGGGCATTTGAGAGATGGGGAAGCACGAGACGCGATCGCGCAGGTTCAGGATGAGACAGGTTTACCTTGTACCGATGTGGTGCGGTTTGGGGCTAATTTGTTGGTTGATGCTGTCATGGGAAAAATATAATCAATTCCCACTTTGCAGACTCGATTATAAAGGGGGTAGTAAACCAGAATTTGGTATTCTCTATGAGCCGAGCATCTGTAGAGACGTTACAGGCAACGTCTCTACATTCAATTACTGGCAAGAGAACAGAGGTATTTCTGATGAATCTCAACTTCTTGTTCCAAAAATTCACTAAATTTTGCGTTGCTTTTCGTGAATTGAATCTGATTTTCACCTTCACAGTAAGAGTAAATCGGTGGGTCATCCCCTTCAGAAACGAGAAAAAAACTAAACTGATATCCCTGGTGCATGAAGAAAATAAAAGCATCATTTGGCAGGGGTTTAGGAAAGTTATTTTCCTCTAATAACTCTATAGCCCATTCTCTCAAATAGGGGAGATGCTTAAAAAAGCAGTCAGAGCCGCGCAAGAATTGACCCGCACCATGCCCCATCTCCAGGATAAATTCTTGATAGGCTTTTGGTAGAGAAATTCCTAACTCCTGTTCAAGTTTATTGATTTCGGAAGCTGTACACCCAACTAACTCATCTGGCTGTACCAGTCCTAGTTGTTGTAGCTGTTGTTTAACTGTATCTAAATACACATCTATATCCTCGATTCAATCTTGCATCAATAATATCTTTTAAGTTTAATCGCTGCATCCCAGGTTTTTGAGAATAGGGGGAGAAATGGGACTCATTATGCGTCTTATACTATCTCCCCCCATCCTCTCCATAATCAGCAATCAAACGGTATTGACATCGTTGATGTTCAGGACAATGTTTGGAAACCGCTGACGAAATTGCTTAATGACGTAGCTACAGGATACACAAGGCGGTCTTTCCGTGACTAGATTGACAGTACCTTGAATCTCTGGAGTTTGGGCATATCGAGAAGCCAATTCCTCAAGAAGTTTATACTCACTATCATAAGCTCGTGAATGTCCAGGAGGAGATTCAAAGGTTTTAAATAAAGGCTGCTGAGGTAAGCTAATAGTTCCGGGGCGAATTGCCTGACCACTGACGGCTATGAGTTCACCACTGTCATTTCCAATCTGAAACTCAGCAATAGCAATATTTCGGCGCTGTCCTATCCCCAACTCATGCCGAAGCTGAGCAATGCGAATACACCAGCTTTCTGGGTTATTGTTTACCATATTAAGTTAATTGAATATATAGTTTAAAATAATAGTCTACTTAATACTATAGCGGTTTTTAATATGTTTTGCATTCTTAGAGCAGCAGAGGAGCTAAGAGAGAATTTTCAGCTAGAAGCTGGAAACCCGATGAAATAATGAGACTAAATAGAAAAGTTTTTGCTCAATTTGGTGTAGGGGCAATTCATGAATCGCCCCTAAAACGTCAGCGATTAGTAATCGAAATCGCCCATACCAGCACCAGCGCCAGCACCAGCACCTTCCTTGGGTTCAGGCTTGTCAACTACGATACATTCAGTAGTCAATACCATCCCCGCGATAGAGGCTGCATTTTGCAGGGCGGAACGAGTCACCTTGGCGGGATCAACGATACCGGCTTCAAACATATCAACGAACTCATTCGTCGCCGCGTTGTAGCCAACATTAAAGTCTTTCTCTTTCACCCGCTCAGCGATAACCGCACCATTTTGACCCGCATTCTCAGCAATCCGCTTCAGGGGCGCGGCTAGCGCACGAGAAACAATCATTGCCCCAATCAAACCTTCACCGGTCAGGTTTTCATTTGCCCAAGATTCCAGGGTAGGAGTCAGATGAGCCAGAGTCGTACCACCACCGGGAACAATCCCTTCTTCTACCGCCGCCTTGGTCGCGTTAATCGCGTCTTCTAAGCGCAGCTTGCGGTCTTTCATTTCAGTTTCCGTCGCCGCCCCGACTTTTACCACCGCAACGCCACCGGACAGCTTCGCCAAACGCTCTTGCAGTTTCTCCTTGTCGTAGGAAGAATCCGATTCTTCAATCTGACGACGGATTTGTTCACAACGGGCTTTAACCGCCGCTTCGTTGCCTTCAGCCACAATTGTGGTATTGTCTTTGGTGATGTTGATGCGACGCGCTTTACCCAGCATATCTAGCTTGGTGTTTTCCAGCTTCAGACCCGCGTCTTCGGTGATCACTTGACCACCTGTCAATACCGCGATATCTTCCAGCATAGCCTTACGGCGATCGCCAAAACCAGGAGCTTTAACCGCAGCGACGTTGAGCACACCGCGCAGACGGTTGACCACCAGAGTCGCCAGGGCTTCTTTTTCAATGTCTTCAGCCAAAATTAGCAGAGGACGACTCGAACGAGCAACTTGCTCTAGCACAGGTACTATATCCTGAACCAGGGTAATTTTCTTATCGGTAATCAGGATGAAGGGTTCTTCCAGAATCGCTTCCATCCGCTCCATATCGGTGGCGAAGTAGGGCGAGATGTAGCCCTTGTCAAAGCGCATCCCTTCGGTGATTTCTAATTCAGTGGTCATAGACTTCCCTTCTTCGAGGGAAATCACGCCTTCTTTGCCCACCTTATCCATTGCTTGGGCAATCATCGAGCCAACTTCTTCGTCGTTACCGGCAGAGATGGAACCGACTTGAGCAATGGCTTTAGAATCTTCAACAGGACGGGCATTTTCGGCAATCTTGTCCACCAAGAAAGCAATGGCTTTGTCAATCCCCCGCTTCAAGGCGATGGCATTCGCACCAGCCGCAACATTCCGCAATCCTTCTTTGACCATGGCATGAGCCAGGACAGTAGCGGTTGTAGTACCGTCACCCGCCGCATCATTAGTCTTAGACGCAGCTTGACGAATCAGGGCGACACCCGTGTTTTCTACGTGGTCTTCCAATTCGATTTCTTTAGCAATGGTCACTCCGTCATTGACAATTTGAGGAGCGCCAAATTTTTTCTCCAGAACCACGTTGCGACCTTTTGGACCGAGGGTAACGGCAACGGCTTCTGCCAGAATATCCATACCCTTTTCCAGGGCGCGACGAGCATTTTCGTTGTAAATGATGCGCTTAGCCATAGATTTCAGTGATGTTGAGTCTGAGAATTGAACGGTGAATTATTAGAAATTGGGATGAGTTCATCATTCAGGAGAATTGCCAGATCCCTGGCTTGGTGTACTCCTGAACGTTTAGGGAGCATGACTAGGAAACGACGGCGAGGATGTCTTTTTCTGAAAGTAGAACATACTCCTCGTTGCCTAGTTTGATATCAGTACCGGCATACTTAGAGTAGAGAACTTTGTCGCCAATTTTGACTTCCAGTTCCGAGCGAGAGCCATCATCGTTGCGCTTGCCAGGACCTGTCGCGACAATTTCCCCGATTTGAGGCTTCTCTTTCGCGTTGTCGGGTAACAAGATGCCACCTGCAGTTTTCTCTTCAGCGGCACTGACCTTGACAAAAACGCGATCGCCTAATGGCTTGACTGTAGAAACACTCAGAGATACGGCTGCCATTGAATTCCCTCCTAATTTGCGTGGTTTAGTCTCACTTCGCACTTTCTGCTGTTGAGTGATTAGCACTCTCTGCTTCTGAGTGCTAATTTACTCAACTAAGGCATCAAACTGCAATCAATGTCCGGGTACGGGTTCCCGAACTAAAGGATGGGTGGTGAAGTAGGGGTGTTGGGTGAGGGGTAGGGCGAGTTTGGCAAAAAAGTTAGGTAAAACAATTAGTGTTTGTCCCTAAACCCGCCCCGGAAAGACGAATAATGGCACGTCTGGAACACTTAAAACTCAAGACCTGTAGTGACGCGCTACCCTACAGGATAATGGGAATTTTTAGGGGGTAAGACAGATGAATACAGCATCAGACAAAACACTGTTGGCAAAAAATGTACATAGCCTAGGACTCAATCAAATTCAACGCCATATTTTGCTGTGCGCTGACCAGACTAAACCGAAGTGCTGCTCTAAACAAGCGGGTCTTGATTCCTGGGACTA
The DNA here is from genome assembly GCF_040219735.1 of Coleofasciculus sp. G1-WW12-02. Taxonomy (NCBI): domain Bacteria; kingdom Bacillati; phylum Cyanobacteriota; class Cyanophyceae; order Coleofasciculales; family Coleofasciculaceae; genus Coleofasciculus; species Coleofasciculus sp. G1-WW12-02. The sequence continues at coordinate 17,026 of NZ_JAVJRX010000178.1, forward strand.
CTTAAAAACCCGTCTGAAACAGCTCAAGCTGGATCAACCCACTCAGGAGCGACAAAGCTGCGTCTTTCGTACCAAAGCCAACTGTCTGCGCGTCTGTGCTAGCGGTCCAATTCTGGTGGTTTACCCTGATGGCGTTTGGTATCGTAACGCGACGCCAGAGGTCATCGAACGCATTATCCAAGAGCATCTTATTGGAAACAAGATTGTCGAAGACTATGCTTTTTTAATTCATCCTCTTCCAGAAACCGATCAATCTCCTATCTCCGAACCAGCAGGAGTTAAAAGAGCCGACAGTCAATTCAAACCGCAGATAACTCCCGAAAAAGTCGCCCGTGTAGATCAACCCAAAAGCCCTTGGACCCAGATTTTCCAGCGCTTCTGGAGGAGCTAAGTAGGTGGGAAAAATTAAACTTAACGGCTTTTCTCACCCTGACTACTGGAGAGCCTTTAGTTTCCTGGTTCAGTAGACTAACATAGGACGTAAACTACCCGCCGACTAACCGAATCGAGCGGTCTAGCGGGGGTCTCCACGGGGGGAGAAAATGAAAGAAAACGTTATCAGAACTAACAAGCAACTGCTGCTGATTGACGATGACCCTAATTTAATTTTGCTCGTTAAGGACTACCTAGAGTTTCGCGGGTACAAAGTGATCACGGCGGAAAATGGTCGAGAGGCGCTGGATGTTTTAGAGCAAGATATTCCAGACATGATCATTTGTGATGTGATGATGCCAGAGATGGATGGCTATGCTCTGGTTGAGTATGTTCGGCAAGATCCGCGCATGAACTGGGTTCCCGTGCTATTTCTCTCTGCCAAAGGACAAAGCCATGATCGGGTAAAGGGACTCAACACCGGCGCCGATGTTTACATGGTCAAACCATTTGAGCCAGAAGAATTGGTCGCTCAAGTTGAATCTTCTCTGAGACAGGCTAGCCGCTTAACGACTCGCTCCCCGACACCTGCAGGAGAGCCGCCATCTAACATTAAAGTTCCCGCCCATGTGGAATTGACACCAACTGAACTGAAGGTTGTACAGTTTGTGGCACGGGGATTGGCAAATCGGGAAATTGCTAAGGAGCTTAATGTGAGTCAGCGCACGATTGAAAGCCATGTTTCTAATATGCTAAGCAAAACTGGATTGCATAACCGTACCGAATTAGCTCGTTGGGCAATTGAAAGTTGTCAGGCTTAGGGGTCATTGTCTCATGTCATTCGTCATTCGCCAAAAACTTCCATACCTGAGTCAGGGCGGGTTGAGTCTCATCTAGGTGAGGTAATAAACGATAATAGTGAAACCCGCCCCGACACAAGCGCCATGCCCGACTAGCAAGGGCGTTGGGTCAAAATTCAAAACTCAAAACTATTCCCTGTTCCATCTTGTGATTCATAGTTCGTTACAATTGAGAGGACACGACGCACTATGCATCAAGGACGAAGGACAAAGGACAAATGACCGATGGCTGAACTTCCTCAAACCTTAGACGAAGCGATCGCTCAAGCTCGCGAAGCGACACAAGCTGCTCTCAATGATGGATATACTCGCCTGCAAGTCGAGTTAGTTTTTCCAGAGATTGCCTTGCAAGCCCAGTCCCTTGCATGGCAATTTACCCCTATCTTTGAACAGTATGGTTCGGGGCTAAAGGTTCTCTTTCCTGATACTGGGGCTGCTGCACTCGCCCGTCGAGACTGGGGAGAAACACCGTTTAAAGTGACAGACATTGGCACAAGTCGCTCCCCTGTCGAAAGTAGAATTCAGCCAGAGGATGAGGCGTTTTTGATTGTTGCTCCCTCGGCGGTGGAAGTGACTCAAGTGGAAAAAATCTGCAATTTGGCTGGCGATCGCCCCTGCGTTTTACTCATTCCCCAGCTTGAAGATCTCAAAGTGGTTGGTATTGGCTACGCCGCACGTCAACTCCGTGAACGGTTTCTCAGCACCCTAACCTCTTGTTACTACGTCCAACCTCTTGATGGGGCGGCTCTTTTGCGGGTTTATCCGGGAATGTGGCAAATCTTGCTGGAGGGGGAAAATGCCTATCAGCTTATTGCTGAAGAACCGCAAAAACCTGTAGGAGATGCCTTAGAATTGATTATTGCCAAAGCAACGGGTAGCACTGACTCAGAAGAAGTGTCTGCGCCCAAAAAAACAGGGTTTCTCTCTACACTACAGAGCTTTTTAGATGCATTGAGTCGTTAATCAAAAATCTAAACACTAAACTTCAAAACCACACGATAGACAGCGTCTTTTTCCAAAAAAAATGTTGAAAAAGCGTCATTTATGATATGATTCTACACTTAAATATGTCAATGCGATAATTGAAATTGAATAGAAAATTCCGATAGAGGGTGCAAAAACCAACCGTAAATCTTCCCTGGAAAATGTCCAATGAATCCTTCTTGTGAGGAGAATGAGCCAAACCTATTCCATAGGGAAGCATCTCTCCAAGCCTTCTTCGATCTTTCTCCTGATTTGTTGTGTATCCGTGACAGTAATGGGTATTTTAGGGAACTCAACTCCGTTTGGGAAAAGACTCTAGGCTGGACGTTGGATGAACTGCGATCGCGTCCTTGGTTAGAGTTTGTTCATCCTGATGATGTGGCATTTACTTTTGATATGGAGAATCAATGTTACACTCTCCAGGATAATACAACCCCGATACGCCTTAAACATCGCTTTCGTTGTCGAGACGGAAGCTATCGTTGGCTGTCTTGGCGTTTGGGAGCCTATCAAAATAGTGTCAGCTATGGCATTGCCCAAGATGTCACCGAAAGCAATTGGCGAGGCAGTCAGGCTTATCGTAAAGGAGTACAGGAAACCGTTAAACTACGGGATCAAGCGATCGCGGCGAGTAGTGTTGGCATTGTCATTGCTGATGCGCGTTTGCCGGATATGCCCCTTATCTATGTTAATCCTGCCTTTGAGAAAATAACGGGTTACTCTGCCGCTGAAGTCTTGGGTTACAATTGCCGTTTCTTGCAAGGAAAAGATACTAATCAGCCTGCGGTGACTCAACTTCGTGCTGCGATAAAAGCTGGACAACATTGCACCGTTACCTTACTCAATTACCGGAAAGATGGAACACCGTTCTGGAATGAATTGACAATTTCGCCCATTCATGATGATAGAAATAATCTGACTCATTTCGTTGGAATTCAATCGGATATTAGCGATCGCATCAAAGCTGAACAAGCTCTGCGCTTAGAACAACAAAAGTCAGAAAAGTTATTGCTAAACATTTTACCCAAGACTATTGTTGAGCAATTAAAACAATTTGAGGGAACTTTAGCGCAACAATTTACTGAAGCCACTATCTTATTTGCCGATATTGTCGGTTTTACTCACTTTGCGGCTCAAATATCTCCCTTAGAACTGCTTAATCTATTAAATCAGATTTTTTCTGTTTTTGATCAATTAGCCGAAAAACATGGCATTGAGAAAATCAAAACGATTGGCGATGCTTATATGGCTGTGGCGGGTTTACCTGTAGTGAATGATCTCCATGCCGAGGCAATTGCTCAAATGGCATTGGATATGCAACAAGCCATTCAACAGTTTAAAACACCACAAGGGGAACCCTTCCAAATTCGCATTGGCATTAATACGGGACTTGTGGTAGCGGGTGTAATTGGGATTAAAAAGTTTAGCTATGATCTTTGGGGAGATGCGGTTAATGTGGCGTCTCGCATGGAATCATCTGGACTTCCGGGGAAAATTCAAGTGACGGCGGCGACAAAAAAGCGTTTGCAGGATCAGTATGTATTTGAAGAACGGGGTGCGATCGTGGTTAAGGGAAAAGGGAAAATGACCAGCTATTGGCTGATCGGGAAGCAGGAGAAATAGAGACGTAAGGTGTGGAACGTCTGGAGAGGTGCGGATGTGCAGGGGAGATGAGGAAGATAAGGGAGTTCAAAACTCACGCACTATACTATAGTTGTTTGACATAAACGCGATCGCACCGCTTTGTCTCTACCCCTGTGGTTTGCTGATAGCCGCTATTTTCATAAAGCTGGATGGCTTCTTGGAGAGCGCTGGCGGTTTCAATCCAAATTTTTTGGAAACCCCGGTTGGCAATTGTTTGTTCAAGCTGTTGCAATAAAAATTTACCGATCCCTTCACCTCGAACCTCTGGAAGGAGGTACATTTTGCGGATCTCTACAGCGTTTTCGCCGCGTTCGACAGGATAATACGCCGACGTTCCCACAACTTTACCAAGGTATTCTATCACCCAAAACTCTCCCCCAACCGTTTGATAGAAGGTTTCGACGTCAACCACATCACGATCAGCTCCCCTAGGTTCCCAGGTTAAGCCGTATTCTGACAAGACGGAACCAATCACCTCAGCGGCGGTGACGCGATCTCGCGGTTCCCAGTCACGAATTAAAAAGTCACGGTAATAGGTTTTCATCGTATACGAAATCAAAGCTATCGAGTTTTATTATCGTCTTTGGTTGCCTCTCGATCAACTCTCAGCTATCAGACAAGCCCTTCATTGATTTTTTAATCACCCAAGCCCTAGAAATTGCGACTAAATACCAGTTACCGATACAATTTCATACGGGTTTTGGTGACCCGGATTTGGATCTGCGCTTGAGCAACCATCTGTATCTGCGATCGCTCCTCGAAGATAAACGCTTTGAAAACGTCCCCATTGTCCTACTGCACGCGGCTTATCCCTATTTAAAAGAATAATAATTAAATGTTACAACATTTTAAGAGGTGGAACAGAACTAAAATGCTAATATGTCTTCCAATAAGTTTCGTCGCCAGTTGCGTCAAGAAGCACAGCAATGGCAGAGTGAGGGGTTAATTAATGCCTCTGTCTATGAACAACTTGCCCAACGCTATCAATTTGAGGAACTCGAAAGTGCTTCCCGTAAGCAATTTGTCTCGATTCTTCTGTTGATAGGTAGTATTCTTTTAGGCGTAGGTACGATTATGCTTATCGCCGCCAACTGGCAAGTTTGGTCGCGAGAGTTTAGAGTAGCGTTACTCCTGCTTCTGTTTATTGGATTAAATACAGCAGGCTTTTATCTATGGCAACGTCCTAAAGGAGGAAAACGCCGTTTAGGAAAGACATTGCTAGTGCTAGGGGCGCTGACACTGGGGGCAAATATGGCGCTGATGTCCCAAATCTTTCACCAAAATAGACCCGCTTACCAGTTGCTGCTGCTTTGGGGACTCGGTGTCTTAGGGATGGCGTATAGCTTGCGGTTAACGGGGTTAGGGATACTTTCTGCCCTTTTGATCACAATTGGATATATCCAGGGACAAGGACAACCAGAATTTTTGGCGCTGGGAGAGATAGCATGGCTGCGGCTGATGGTACGATTTATGCCCGTAGTATCGGGTGTGATGTTTATTCCCTTAGCCTACTGGTGCGGTTCTCGGTGGATTTTTCGCCTCGGTGCGATCGCAGTGATTTATTCGTTGGAATTCAACTTAGTACACCTCAACCTTTTAGTCGCCCCCGCCTGGGTTAGCGCGATCGCTTGCGCCCTTCCGCCAGCATTGTTATGGGGATACAGGGATAAGTTTTGGAGACGGTATCTCGAAAATGCTAAGTCCTTCGAGAGTACAGCCCGCACGCTTGCCATTATTTTCCTCAGTCTCTTATTTTCCCTCTTATCGTTCTATTGGATGTGGAACGTCTCCTTTATACCATCTGCCAACAATACCTCTCATGTACCATGGTATATTTTGGTCAATCTGTTTATCTTAGTCAGCTTAACCATTTGGGAATGGCTGCATAGTTGGCGTCAGTTCAACCGAATAACTGGCTTTGTGGCATTCATGATTGTGATTAGTGCTGTCATTCCCTATTGGCATCTAAGCACGGGTTCTTTAGATATCGCTGCTGTACTAACTTTCAATTTACTCTTACTAGTGTTGGCTGTCGGTTTAATCCGTAAGGGAATCACCCAAGCCCAACGACGCTTTTTCTGGGGAGGGTTGGTACTGTTAACATTACAAGTATTAAGCCGGATGATAGAGTACAATACCGATTTACTGTTCAAATCCCTAGTTTTTTTATTGTGTGGTTGCGGTCTTATAGCGGCTGGGGTAAGTTTTGAATACTATATTCGCGCTCAACACTCTAAATAGGGGCTGCTGAATAAGTGTTGTGGTGGGGATAGGTGTTAGAGCGTCTGCATCAATAATTCGATAACCGTTTAGCATGACAAATAAGTTATCATTTGTTATTGCTTATTGGTCATTTTCCAATGCCTCACAAAAGGATCTAGCGTGATTAAATCTTCAATATTGTGTTGCATTGTCGTGCAAATTGTATCTAAGGGTAAGTCATTGGTATCATAACCAAAGGGATTTTCGATTTCAATGCCAATTTCCTCAATCCCAAATACAGCAAAACTAATCACTCCCACAACTATCCCAGTTAGCCAATTCAGTTCGCTAACCATAGGAAATGGCAGTGATAGGCAATAAATTAATAACAATTGCTTCAAATGAATCGAATAAGCTAAAGGAATAGGAGTCTTGAGAATCCGTTCACACATCCCTAAATGGTCAACCATTATATCGAGTAATTTCAACATGGCAGTGAGTTGATAGGTGTTGAGGTAATCCCGTTCGTGCTGCTTTTGCAGATAATCTCCAATCCAAAAAGCAATTTCCAGGGGTGGGTGATTCATGGATTGGAGGATTTGATACCGCTCTGCTGACATCAACGGTTCTAACTCACGCTGCAATCGCTCTCCTCGGAGATGTTGCTTAGTCGCTACAGCAAACGCTACTAATAAGCGCAAGGTTTCCTCTTTAGCCTGTTTATCTTCTGAGCTATTTTCGGCGATGGCAGTCCAAATCTGACGAGCCAAGTTACGAACTGTATTAACTATCATTCCCCAGATTTTACGACCTTCCCAAAAACGTTCGTAAGCCGTATTGGTTCGGAAAACTAAGAGTAAACCTAAGACAATACTGGGAACCACTCCACTCAAAACTGGCAAAGATACGGAAAATCCAAGCTCATAAAAGAGTGAAATAACCAAACCAAAAACACTGCATAAGATAACACGAGGTAAAATAGCTATAACGACTGACCCTTTTAATCTTAAAGCAAGACGAAACCAATTCCGTTTCTGCCAATCCGAGTCATTAATTGAAGTTGGCATCATTTCTTTGTTTTTGCTGCCTGTTTTTACAAAAAATATTTCACTTAATTTCCTCATTTTTATAACACATAAACTGTTGTTAGTTGTGACCTTTTAATTATTGCCATAAATTGAGTATTAACAGTAATCTAATTATGTTTTCAACTAAAAAAATGCACATTAATTACCAAAAAATACAAGTTTTTTAGTTTTGAAATTACCGTTATCAGTTCTTTTTGTCAAGCATAATTGAGATACTTTTACTCTATATCCGCTTCATCAACAATTTTGAATCCCTTAGACTTTTTTGGTTCAGGGTTAAGTACATCATCAGAGCCATAGCGAACAATACTCACATTCCGCACTTCAAGTTGAAGTAGTTTTTTGTAGTACAATAAAAGCGAGTAATCTCAGAACCGTCTTATACAGCACTTTCTAACACAGTGTAGTACAGGAACTATGAGATAGTGTTTTTCTACTCTTGGAAAGAGTGTATCACATCGAGCCTTAAAACGTTGTACTTACGATAATCTCCGGGGAGTCGTAGCTCTTATGGCTACAGACAGAGCCGCCTTGATATTTATCCTAGTTAATCTAGAAGAGCTAACACTCTCCAGATAAATGAGTATTTCAAATGACAAATGACACGACCAATTCTATTCCTTTCCGGCGATTTTGGCTCGCTTTGTTATTTCAAACAGCTTTAATCCTGGCAGTTCCCGCCCAAGCAATTTACACTCATATCACAGGTAAAATCATCATTTTGCAAACAACCCCCTTAGAACCTTACAATCTATTGCGAAGCTACTCTCAAACCATGAGGTATGACATCTCTAGTCAAGAGGAATTACGTGGTTTACCAGGTTGGAACAATTTACCCAAACAACAAAGTGATGACAACACCGTAACGTTTATCAAGCCAGGAACTTACTTTTATGTAATTTTAGCAGAACCGATTTCACTCAGGTTACCTGGACTACCACAACCGTGGGAACCCATTGCCCTTACCCTCAAACGTCCTACTTCTCTCACCAACAATCAGGTTGTTCTCAGAGGAATTGCCCAACGGGGATTAATTGAGTATGGACTCGAAAATTATAATATGCCTGAAGCCGAACGCAATCAGATTAATGATGATCTGCAGACAGCCAGACAAGCTAATCCCGAACAAACCCAACAACTTCCGCCTATTGTTATGGAAATTAAGGTGGATAGTTTGGGAAATGCCGTTCCTATTAGTCTTTGGGTGCGGACTGGTGAAGCCTCACAACGACAGATTCGCCAATATCGTCTCTGATTTGGTAATTCGTCTTATGTCATTTGTCTTTAATAGTGGAGGTTGTAGGTTGGGTTGAGGTACGAAACCCAACTCTAGGATTAGCATGAACATTATGTGCTTTCCCTGACATGCTCCCAAACCCAACAAAACCAAAGGCTAAAGCCCTTACTACGAACTGTGTCACGCCCCAATAATTGAATCAGGGCGGGTTTTGTTGATATGTTATCAATAAGTTAGGGCGGGTTTTCTTGTTCAGTTATTTCACCAATAACTGCTGTAGTTCCTAAGCCCGCCCCTACAATTGTGGCTAAACCTGTTCCTACATAATTTATTACTGTTGACTGTTGACTTTTTATGACGATTACTTCAAACTCCCCCATCCCGTCAGCAACAACTGAGTTTTACCGTTGGCGTAATTATCGTTGTGCTTACGAATATTATCAGCCGAATCAGGCTAGCGATACACCATTGGTGTTACTGCATCCGATTGGCGTCGGGTTATCAGGTTGGTTTTGGCATCGCTTTTGTCAACAGTGGTATCAAGCGGGATATTCTCAACCCATCTATAATCCGGACTTACTCGGATGTGGTGAAAGTGATATGCCCCATGTTGCTTATCATCCTACAGATTGGGCGCAACAGTTAGGTTATTTTTTACAGACTGTTGTCAAAAAACCCGCCATTATAGTGGTGCAAGGTGCAGAGTTACCCGTAGCCCTTTCTCTAGTCCAATTACCAGATGCATCTAATTATATCAAAGGATGCGTATTATCGGGTCCGCCTTCTTGGGCTGTAATGACTCAGGAAACGTCTACATTGAAGCACAAACTTGCCTGGAATCTATTTGATTCACCTTTTGGTCGTCTATTCTATCGCTACGCCCGTCGTCGTCAATTTTTGCGTTCGTTTTCCTCGAAGCAGCTATTTGCTAAACCAGAAGATATTGATGAACAATGGTTAGACAGTCTCAAAGAAGGTGCTGCTGATACCGCTAGTCGCCATGCTGTTTTTTCTTTCCTAGCTGGGTTTTGGCGACAAGACTATCAACAGGTTATTGCTTCCATTCAGCAACCGACATTTGTGGTAGTAGGCGAAGAAGCCAGCAGTATTAGTCGCGAGGGTAAATTAGAAACACCAGAGCAACGCTTAGATTACTATATCAAGTATTTGCCCCAAGGTCAGGGGTGCCAAATTCCGGGTCGAAATGTTTTGCCTTATGAGTCAACGGCTGATTTTGTCTCTGTTGTTGCCAATTGGATTAATCAACAGAAGTCAACGGAGTTCCTGACTTTTCACGGCATATAATGATTTTGACCGAACGTCCTGAATACTCAGGTATTGCACGTCAAGATGTAGGGGCGGGTTTTACAACTATCTCTTCGGTTGGACAAGAGATGCGACTAAACCCGCCCCGATAGGCAGGTTTCGTGATTTCCTGTAACAACTTAGAACCTAGTTTACGGGAAAAGATAAGGAATCAGGGTGAGGACTGATTTTTTTATCTCAATAAATTATTCAAGTCTAAATAGTTGAGACAACATTGGGTGTAATTGATCCCAAGCTAGAAACAATGTTGCACCAGTGTTTAAGTTAGAGAAAATTCCTTTCAGCATTGTCAAGGCATCTTCTGCTCGTTCTTTTTTCTCTCCCTCTTGGGGAATTTCAGCAGCTTTTGCCAAAGATTCTACTTGTTTCAATGCTTTGATTTTTTTCTTATCATCTAGGCTAGGTTCAGTTTCAATAGCCCTCTTGAGTTGAATCAGCAGTTCTTTTAGGTCGGGTTTTTCAGGATCGTTAGACGCAGGTAGCTCGTTAATAGCTGCCGATACATTTCCTTGAACTGTACTACCCTGTATTATATTTCCGGCATTTCCACCAATGCTGATTGAGTGATCTGGCATATCAAAATTCCTCTCAATTCAACGTAAACTTTATCGGTCAATGAAATGTATGTTGTCAATGATTGCGACCTTCCACGTTACTCCCCTGTATAATATTGCCTTGAATATTTCCCCCAATTTCAATAGTCATAGAACTTCCCTCTGGAGCGTTTTCCATAAAATCATACAATCTACTTACAGCTCTTTCTAGCCATTTTGTATCACTCGTAACGAACAGTTTTTTGTCGCCAGAGTTTAGGTAAATTTGCAAACCATACTGTTTGGGTTGAATGAAACTAAATATAGCCGCCAAACAAGAAATAATTATTGTGACATTTCCCCATTGTCTACTCAACCACGAACTGATAATCACCCCAAATATAAACACTATAATGATTAATGAGAATGGAATCATTACTTTGATTTGTCCAACACCAAATCCAGTAATATTTTTGAATTGATAAACATCATCTCCAAACCTTAAGGTTTGCTTAGTAATATATAAAACTTCTGCTTTTTCTAGAGAAAGATTATCTGGAAGTTTTAAGAAGGCATTGAGAAGTCTACTTTGATCATCCATAGCTATTTTAGCTAAAATACATTCAAAATACAGTAGTTTTTACTTGAATGCAGTACACATAGATTAAGATTAAATGGAAAAGATTAAGAGGTGAAAGAATCGAACTTACGTGATTGCAAGCTACTGTATGTCTTTCGGCTCTAGACCTCAGACGTTTGTGTAGTTTATTTTTTTATAATAAGCTAAATTTAACTAGCCATTCCCTGACACACATCAGGATTTATATTAGAATCACATCAGGAATTTAGAGTGCTTCAACTATGGCATCCATCGATGAGCAGTTTACCCAGGCGTCAAACCACTGGGACTTGGACACGCTGTACACAGACCTCGCTTCGGCTAAAGGCAAACGTCTGACACCCGTTGAGAAGCTACATTTGCGGGGTTTGCTTTGCGGTTATAGTCCGGCGGAAATAGCAGAGAAGCTGGGTAAGAATGTTAAGGGAGTGGAAACTGATCTCTGTGCCACTTTGTATCGATATGTTAAAAGTTTGGTCAACAAATGTAATGAAAAAATAGAAAATTGGAGAAATATTACAGAATGGCTTGAGGAGGCAGGCTATAAAGTTCAGTCACCTGCTGACTTAAACGTCAGTGATTTGTTGGCTGAAAAAAGTGTAGTTAATATCAGTAATATTAGTATAGAGAATAATCAAATCGTAATCGCCTTTAATCTACGCATACCTACCACATCCTCTTCAGAAAGTTTAAACCATGATTCTTTGACTAATATGGAGCAAGCTTTGGACTTAAAGAATACCTTTGACGAAAATATTTCTAAAAATTCAAATGGGTAGATAAATAATTTGGTCTTGATATTGGTTATCTAAAGCTCCTCCAGCAATAAGTATCAATTCATCCATTGTTTCACCAATACCCATATCATGGTTTAAAATAAAAATAACTTACGCAGGTACATCATATATAGTGGCAATGGTGCGTTACGCTACGCTCTCCTCACGATGGCGGTGTGACCCAGCTAAAATGGTGGATTAGATTTGCAGATTTTATGGGCGCACGCCATGCGCCCCTACAGTTTCTGGATATAATGTGCTTTTGTCCGCCTTTAATCCCATGAGTTTTCTCACCACAGGTGATGGATTCCGTCGTTGTTCCTGCCTCCTTTTTTGTCCCCACTCTAACCAATCTGCCATATAGTTACTAATTGTTTCTTTATGATGTAGATAATAAAGGATCGTAGCATAGACTTGTTCTAGGGTAAGTGAGGTATAGATTTTGGCAATTTCTTCTGGGGTACGAGCGCGATAAATGTACTCATACAAGATAGTCTCAATTCCGATACGCGAATCCTTAAGCCGAATATCATTGGGGGAGAGAATATTGAAATAGTCCTCAAGTTGCATCGTTGGCTCCTTCTATTAAAGATTAAAACTAAGATGTAGCAGGCTACGTCTCTACAATCAAAACTCTTTCATGATTTATTCAACTTAAAATGAATGGTACTGACTGGTATGCTGGTGGGCAATGCCCACCCTACGGTATATCATATCTGACTGGTATGCTGGTGGGCAATGCCCACCCTACGGTATATTAAGGGTTTCGGCGATTCCAAAATGCTTATTGCAGTGCCATCCAACTTAACATTAGTCGCATTGATTTATACAAAATCTGGGTTAACGACTCCTTTTATAATCCAGTCCGCGCAGGCGGACTTGGTTTGTGTAGCAGCGATTTAAATCGCCGTGGCAAAATTCCTGCGAGCTACGAACGTTTCTCAATCGAACCGCCAATTAAACGGTAGACGCGCATAAATACCTTTTGGATCATTCATCGCTTGTAACATAGCCAAATCCTCTTTAAACTTCAGAAACTCTGCCATTAACGGATCAGGCTGTCGCGTTTTAGCACTACTATTTCCCATAAACTCTTCAAGCAGACGTTCTTCCAAGGTTTGAAATTTGGGATACTCTTCTAATTCCCAATCTTCTCCTAAATTTGCCTGTTGTGCTGCATACTCAATCGCATCATTTAATCCGCCAATTTCATCCACTAACCCTAACTGTTTAGCATCAATACCCGACCAAACTCGCCCCTGAGCAATTTGTGCCACCTTCTGTTGGGGTAGCTTACGGGACTCGGCGACTTTAGCCAAGAATTTCCAGTAAACTTGATCAACTATTTTTTGACTCAGGGCTAACTCTTGGGGGGTTTTGGGACGAGAAACGGTTTGGGTATCTGCGAAACGCCCCGTTTTCACCACATCCCACGTAATCCCATTCTCGTTGGCAATTTGCTGGATATTCATCAGTAATCCAAACACCCCAATCGAACCCGTTACTGTATTGGGTTCGGCAAAAATCCGGTTACCATAGGTGGAAATCCAATATCCCCCAGATGCAGCAATATCTCCCATGGAAACAATCACAGGTTTGGAGTCGCGTGTGAGTTTGACTTCCCGTTGGATAATCTCAGACGCGGTAGCACTACCACCTGGACTATTCACCCGTAAGACGACAGCTTTCACTGAATCATCCAGGCGCAATTCCCGCATTTGTGCCGCAAAGGATTCGCCTCCCACCTGTTGGATGCTCCCTTCACCATCGACGATTTCACCCTCAGCATAAAGTACAGCTATTTTATTGTGAGAAAAGCGTTGGGTTCCAGGTTTATCGGCGATATCCGCATAAGTAGATAGGCGAATCTGACGAAATGATTCCTTTGTCTCACTTTCACCGGTGAGTTCCTGAAGTTGGGCGATTACTTCATCGTAATACCCCACTTTATCAATTAAGCGACGTCCAATCGCATCAGATGCCAAGACGATACCTTGATTATCCGCGATCGCTTGTATCTGTTGGGGCGTTACCTGACGACTTTTCCCCACCGTTGTCCGAAATTCTGACCACAGATCCTCTAATAATGCTTGCATCTGTTGTCGGTTTTCTAGACTCAGTTCTTTGAGGACAAACGGTTCTATCGCTGACTTATATTTACCTACCCGAATTACCTGAATCCCAATGCCAAATTTTTCTAAGGCTCCCGTGAAAAACATGGGTTCAGAACTAAAGCCATTCATTTCTAGGCTTCCCATCGGGTTGAGGATAATGGTGTCTGCAACTGAACTCAGATAATATTCCCCTTCTCCCGAATCAACGTCGTAGGCAATAATTTTTTTACCGCTTTCTTTAAACCGTTCTAAAGCTTCTCGGACTTCTTTTAGCGTGGCAAACCCTGTGTCACTACTGGTAGTTGTACGTGATCCATCCAGGTAAAGCGCCACAATCCGGGAATCCTCAACTGCCGCGTTTAAGGTATCAATAACAGTGCGTAATGTAATTGTGGCGGTTTCTTCTCCAGATAGGGCTTCTTCAATGGCTCTACTGGTGCTGGATGTGGGATCGGTATCCCTAATATTTAAGGATAAATCAAAAACCAATACCGATTTATCCTTGACTTGGGGTCCCGTATCTTTAGATGCGGCGGTGATAATTAAACTAATGAGTCCAACTGTACCTATGCCGAAAAACAAGGTAAAACCGATCAGGCTACCAATTACACTGGCGAAGGTTTGCTTAATAAATTGACGCATTTTCGGGTTGTTTGTTGTGAAATGTCCGTTATCCTAACTTGAATGTCACTGAACTAAGAGTTTGTAGTAAGCGCTGTCTTCGCTTCTGGCACGCTTCGTGCTTACTACAAACATTCATCCTAACTTTTGTAAGGCACCAGATTGTCTGAGTTGAGACAGATTGACATTCCCTGTACAGAAAAGTACAGTGGTTATCTCAGCGATTAGTAACTGTACGAGTTCATCCACCGCCTCTGTAGACTCTGATGCGGCTTGGAGAAAGGGAAATGCTAATCCTGCCAAATCCGCACCCAGCGCGATCGCTTTGGCAACCTCTAACCCATTGCGTAATCCACCCGAGGCGATCAGCGGGATATCCGGGGCAATTTCTCGAATACTAGTAATACAATCGGCTGTGGGTAATCCCCAGTCGGCAAAGGTTTGTCCTAAGCGACGTTGCTTGAGATTTAATGCCCGTTCACTTTCCACCTTTGCCCAAGATGTTCCCCCAGCACCGGCTACGTCAATTGCGCTCACGCCCGCCTCAAGCAGCTTCTGTGCCATGGGTGCTGAGATGCCGTTGCCGACTTCTTTGGCAATCACAGGTACAGGTAACTTACTGCATACTTTATTTATTTTGTCAAGTAAGCCGTGAAAATTTGTATCCCCGTTCGTCTGAATACATTCCTGTAAGGGATTGAGGTGCAAAATTAAAGCATCGGCGGCTAAAAGTTCAACCACGCGCAAGCATTCATCCAAGCCGTAACTGTAATTGAGTTGAACCGCACCAAGATTCGCCAATAATAGAATATCCGGTGCTAGCGATCGCACGGCAAAGGTATCCGCCACTTGAGGATTCTCCACCGCGACTCGCTGGGAACCCACACCCATGGCTAATTGATACTCTTGTGCTACTTGAGCAAGGCGAAAATTAATAGTTTGCGCCTGCTGGGTTCCCCCAGTCATAGAGGATATTAGCAAGGGAGCGCCTAAGATTTTACCCAAAAACCTGGTGGAGATATCAATCTCATGGCGGTTGATTTCCGGTAAACAACAGTGGGTAAAGCGATAGCGTTCCAGTCCATTCGTAATTTGATTAAACTGGACATCTTCATTGAGACAAATCCTGATGTGGTCTGCTTTGCGCGTCTGGGTTTCTGTCATCGTGCTGGGAAATAGAAAGGAACAGGGAAAGAGGGGATTGGTGATCAGGGTTTGCGGCAAAACCTAGAACATCGGTTAAGTCATCAACAGAAAAACGGTAATATTTGCTACCAAAATTCCGAATTTTTGACAGATGTGTCATGGAACCTCTCTACATGAAGGCATGACTGGTTACGCCAACTGACACCTTAGAAGACTTTGATCAACTCCACAGCATCTCGTCCATCAAAATCTTGCAGGTAAACCTTTACCTGTTCGTCTCTGGAGGTTGGTAGCTGTTTGCCCGTAAAGTCTGGACATATCGGCAACTCGCGATGTCCGCGATCGACAAGAACTAATAACTGAATCACTTGGGGTCTGCCGTATTCAGTCACAGCATTTAGAGCGGCACGAATTGTGCGCCCACTATAGATAACATCATCGACCAGTACCACAATTTTGCCAGAAAGATCACAGGAAATATCCGTTTTAGCCGGGGTACGAACGCCAATCTGATCCAAATCATCGCGGTAAAAGGTAATATCGATCGCACCCACCGCTACCGATACCTGTTCTAACATTTCAATTTGGCGTCCTAGCAGTTTGGCAAGAGGAACTCCGCGAGTATAAATGCCTAAAAGGACGAGTTTCGATACATCTCCGGCGCGTTCAATCACCTCAGATGCCAAACGAGTGACAGTGCGGCGCAGTTCTTCGGCGGAGAGAATTTCAATAATTTGAGTTGGCATTCTCGTTACTGGTTTTATGGCGGATGGGATGGGACTAGGGGAGAAAATCTAGGATATTGTTTAGAGGGAGCATGGGGAATAATCGGGTATCGTCTTTAATTATCAGCCATATATATAAGGATGGGAACAATTGAGAAGACTCAAGTATTGCGATCGTGATGACCAGCCAAATCAAACAGCAGTATCGGGTCAACTGTAACCCTTGGTCAATTTTGGTCGGTGTAATCGGGTCAACCGGATCACCTAAAAGGGGTTTATATTTAGCAACTCCCTGATACCAGTTAGTTCCCCCCAGTTGTACGCCCAGAATAGCAGCATAAGCGCATTCACTCCAACCTGAATTTGGGCTAGGATCTTTAGTCCCATCCCGATAGCATAAACTCCATACCTTACGGGGTTTTCCTGACAAAAGGGCTAACGTTATTACAGTTAGCCGACAGGGTAACCAAGTTAAGCAATCCTCAAGTTTAGCACTGAACCAACCTAAATCTGTGTAAGGTTCGCGTCGATAACCAATCATTGAATCCAGAGTGCTAGCCGCTTTATAGGCTAAAGCCAAGGGAGCGCTACCCACCGCCGGAAAAAATGAACCGATAATAGCATAGAATAAGGGCGCTGTAACACCATCGGTAGCATTTTCTGCGACTGTTTCTAGAACAGCCCGGAGTATTTCTGGTGCTGTAAGTTTTTCCGTATCTCGACCCACATATCGACTCAAACGAGAACGCGCTTGCTCTAACTCTCCATCGGTTAATGGTTCTACCACATCATTAGCCGCATCTCGCAAACTGCGACCTGCCAAACAACTTGCCAGCAGAATACTTTCAATCCCAATCCCTACCCAAGGATGAAGCCAGTTTGCTCCCAGCACGATTACCCATCCTGCCACTCCACTACCGATAATTAATCCTAACCCCAATCCAATTCCGGCGAGGCGACGTTTCCATGGGCGATAAAGATTGTGAATAATCCATTGGCTGAGGTGAGAAACCAGCCAACCCATGACTTGGACTGGATGAAGCCAACCCCAAGGATCACCTATCCAGTAATCTAGACGGGCGGCAAGTAACAAAACAATAGCACTTCTAGTCAATGTAGTCGCTTTTGAGCGTATCTATATTTTCTTCCCAATTGGCACCGTCAAACGACACTCTGGCAAATCGAGACAGTACATCATCATCGAGACAACGCAGGTTAACATCAATCGACTGAGGATGAGAACGGGGGCGATAAAAGGGGTGAATCCCACAAATACGACAAAATGTATGTTTAGCCGTATTAGTATTAAACGTATATGTTGTTAAAACGTCAGCCCCACTCAATAGAGTAAACTGTTCAGGGGGTACAATTAGGTGGATGAAGCCTTTTTTGTGACAAATTGAGCAATTGCAATCGATTGCCTCGTGCTGGTCAACTGTCACACTGAAACGGACAGCACCGCAGTGACAGCCCCCTTGATAGGTAATTGGTTGATTCATGGTGGTCATTTCCCAGCAAAGCATCTATTAAATCACAAAACTGGTTTGTTCTCCTTGAGCAGCTTGCCAACTCCGAGCATCATAGTAAAGATCGGCAAGGGTAATGCTATATAAGGCATCTTTCAGTTTTTGGTGGAGTCGGTGCCACAAAGTTAAGGTTACCCAGTCTTCGGCAACAGTCGCATCTGCTGTGTGATGGTGTAATGGTTCGATTGTTTCGCCAACGGCTTCTAAAATCTGACCTAGGGAAATTTTTGAAGGTTCGCGAGCTAATTGATAGCCACCTTGAGAGCCGCGTACTGAATTCACTAAATTAGCACGACGCATTTCAATCAGTAGTTTCTCTAAATATGGAGCTGGTAGAGCTTGACGATGGGCAATCATTTTAACGGATGTTGGTCCATAACCGGGCTGTAGGCTGAGATCAAGTAGCGCTTTAACACTATAATGTCCGCGAGTTGTCAATTTCATAGGGATGGCAAACTATCCTAGCTTGGAGTTGGCTCTTAGCTGGAGTCTAATCCAGCTAATTTCTGGTTGAGTCGTACAGGGTTAAGAGTTGAATGGTTTTTATGGCTGTCCCAGGAAGGTTGTACTGTCAACTATAACCTGAGAGGTTTTTCCTGAAGCCTGATAACGCCTTCCATCAATCCTGAGTTTTACACATCGTTGGTTTTTGTTGATGACTCGATCAACTGGAAACGCCCCACCTTATCGCCCCGTCTCCATTACTGACACGTTCTCCAGTCGGCGATTGATTTGTTACAAAGATAAATTCAACAAATATAACCAACAAAGTTGACAGTATGGGTGTAATATAGTTTTATAGAGGGTGATATAAGATCAAGATTTTGTTATCTTGGTTATGTGTCAGTATAGCGAAAGCGCTACCCGAGACTTCACTGTTTAGGTTTAGATTCAAGTTGATGGCTAAAAAGAAAAAAATGGAGCCCAAGATGGAACCCTTAGAGGGTCAAGCACTGCTTGAGAAAGTTAGAGAGCTAGGTAACCTCAGCAAAGAAGAAAAAGCTAGAGCCTGTGGCTACTACACCGTGACGAAAAACGATGTAGAGCGCGTCAATATGATGAAATTCCTCAATGCACTGATTGATGCTGAGGGTATTGAATTAGATAGCAAAGCCAATGGCAATGGGCGGGGTGGTAGGAGTGCGAGCTATCGCATCTCGGTGCAATCTAACGGCAATCTGCTGATTGGTTCTGCTTACACAAAACAGATGGGTTTACAACCTGGGGATGAATTTGAAATCTCTTTAGGTCGCAAGCACATTCATCTCAAGCAACTTGGCGCAGAAGACGAAATCGAAGAGTAAGGCTCAGCCGATGGCGAAGGAAAACTCCAGAGGCTAAAGATACTGACGGTTTACCCAAAATTCAATGGTCTTAAGTCAAAGTAGCGACACTTGATAAGTCCTCGTCCCAACCGAATGGTTGGGCGATATGATTTTGATTGGAGTTGGCAAAAAAAACCCCCGTTGTCATCTGGAAGATTCAGCGGGGGATACATTGCTATTGTGAACGGATTGTCTTGACCGGGATGTAAGTTCAATGGCTAAGACACAATCCAATGGGGAGAGGTCATCAACAATAATAGAGAGACGTACATTCCCCAAAACAAAATGAAAATAAATTGCAGGTCACGTCGAGCCACGAGGATAGCTGCGATCGCTAAGGTTAATGCTACTGAGCTGGAAACCACAGGAAAAAGGCTCTGGGAGGCTTCTAGGACTAAATAAATAGTCGCGGCGATTGCTCCTAAGGACATGAAACTCAACCCAAAGATCCATAAACGAGGATAGGACTGAGAGCGGGGCAAATTCCACACAGCGGTAAGCTGAGCGCCACCCGCTAGTGCTAAAGCTGGGTAGAGTGGCAAACTATACTCCGGTAAAGGAAACGCCATCAGACAAACAGCTCCCCCATAAACACCCGTCCAAACCAATACGAATTTTGCCCAACCCCAATTGCGATTATTCCACGCCAGCCCTAATCCATAAGACCAAAATAGTAACCAGGGAACCGAGAATTTTAAGAGTTCCAATAGGTAATCGTAATCGCTCTTAAGAGTCCGGTTAATCTCTACTGAATGCCAAAACGGTTGTAATGACTCTTTAACTAGATTGGCGGTGAGAAACCCTTGACTATAAACCCAAGGTAGAGTATACCAAACCAACGCAGGTATGATACCTAACACCCAACCCAACCACCAATAGCCAGATCTGAGTAGTCTAGGGGTATCCCAGGCAATAAAGATAAAACCGATCGCCAACAAAACAAATCCCAATCCAATTCCTTGAGTGAGGCAAATTAAACCGAATCCAATGCCTGCTCCCAAAGACCAACGAAAATCACGACGCGATCGCAACAGACATACCATCATCAGCATGACAAAGCATAGCACCGTACTATCCAGGATGGCGAGTCGTCCATACTGTACAACAGGTAATACGGTTAAATAAATGAAACTCGAAAAAAGCGCGTTTTGACGGGATGGAAAAATTTCCCGACCGATTCCATAGAAGAGGGGAACAGATAGAACACTCAGCAGAGCAGTCGGTAAGCGTGTCATCAAGGTGCTATCATTTCCTGTCTTATAAGCTAAAGCAATTAGCCAATAAAGCAAGGGTGGTTCTTCAACATAAGATTGCTCACTAAATGTGGGATAAAACCATTGCCAAGATGCCCAAGGCGTGCTACTCAATTCACGAGCAACCTGATTAACCGTTTGTTCACCCCCATTTAATAGAGGTGGGCTATCCAGATTAATACAAAATAAGAGCAGCGCGGCTAAAAGTAAGCTAAACACCCACATCCGCTCAACCCAGCGTTGAGTTCTGCGAATTCTGCTCCCGGAGTGTCCCCAAATAAATGTTTGACGATTCATCTTTAAACGAACAACTTAGAGTGCTGCTGGTCGCGAGTAGTTCTGCCATCCAACGGGTTGCCTGTGCCTGCACCGTAACTCAACCCGTGGCGCGACCTAATCAAACGGTGACTTTTCAATTATGACTTTTCAATTAAAAATAAAAAACTTTAACCAATAGCTATAGATAGATGTAGCCGCGTTAGGATCAACGTTAATCACACACGACGGGTCAACCGAACCACTCCTGCTGCTTATTCACAGTAATATAGGTAGGCTTTGTTAAATAGAGCCAATCATTAGGCATCTAGACCCAAGTCTCTCACCTGCGACAGGCAAACCTATGGAAGGATCTTTTGAATTAACCCTACAAATGGTCATCGCTGTCTGTGCTGGAATCAGCGCTCAGGTGATTGCCGAGTACCTGAAAGTCCCCAGCATTGTCTTTCTACTGATCTTTGGCGTTTCCCTTGGCTCCGATGGTTTGGGTTTATTACACCCCCAAGAACTGGGAGTGGGTTTGGAAGTTATTGTTGCCTTGTCAGTCGCCGTAATTCTTTTCGAGGGAGGGCTTAACCTCAACCTGCGCGACTTAGGCAAAGTATCGGGTTCTCTGAGAAACCTAGTCACCCTGGGAACGCTGATTACGCTGCTGGGCGGTGGGATGGCAGCCCATTGGTTAGGAGAATTTCCCTGGCCGATTGCGTTTCTCTATGCTGCTCTGGTGGTTGTGACCGGTCCGACGGTTATTGGTCCACTGCTCAAACAAGTGAAAGTTGATCGACGAGTCGCCGCCCTTTTAGAAGGGGAAGGGGTTTTAATTGACCCAGTCGGTGCCATTCTAGCGGTTGTCGTACTTGATACAATTCTCAACAGCGAGGCTGGAGCATCTGCTGCCATTGTCGGTCTAGGTTTACGCCTCGGTATTGGTGGTTTGATTGGCGGTATCGGTGGCTGGTTGCTGGGTTTGTTTCTCAAACGAGCTGAATTTCTTTCAGAAGACCTGAAAAATCTGGTTGTGCTAGCCGGGATGTGGGGCTTATTTGGTTTGGCACAAACGATTCGCTCGGAATCCGGATTGATGGCAACCGTCGTCGCCGGAATCGTTGTCGGTGCGTCTTCTCTACCCGAAGAGCGACTGTTGCGACGGTTTAAAGGACAATTAACGGTGCTTGGGGTTTCCGTGCTATTCGTTCTGCTCTCCGCCGATTTGTCCATTGACAGTGTTTTCGCCTTAGGTTGGGGAAGTGTATTCACCGTTTTGGCATTAATGATGGCGGTGCGCCCGATTAGCGTCAGCTTATGTACCTGGAATAGCGGCTTAAATTGGCGACAGAAAATCTTTTTATCCTGGATTGCTCCCAAAGGGATTGTCAGCGCTTCCGTCGCCTCCTTGTTTGCGATTCTCCTCACCGAACGCGGGATTAATGGTGGGGATTCGATTAAAGCCCTGGTTTTCCTGACGATTATGCTGACAGTATTTGTACAAGGGTTAACAGCACGTTGGGTTGCCCAATGGCTGCAACTGAATCCCCAGGACAAGGCAACAGGTGCGGTGATTGTTGGCTGTAATCCCTTGAGTCGGCTGATTGCGCGTTTGTTTCAAGAGCAGGGAGAAGAAGTTGTCCTCATCGACACTGACCCGGAAGCTTGCCAACAAGCCGAGGAAGAAAATCTGCGGGTGTTCCAAAGCAGTGGTCTGGATGTTGACGTTTTAGAAGAAGCTGGGATTGAATCGGTGGGTACATTTTTGGCAATGACCAACAATGGTGAGGTGAACTTAGTCTTGGCTCAGCGAGCGGTTGAAGAGTTTGCCCCGCCGCGAGTGATTGCCGTCTTTCCTCGTGATCCCCAAGCCAATGCCACGAATAATAAAACGAAAGTCAATCAAGCATTTGTTTCTCAACTGCCGATTAAGACGTGGAATAAGTATATTACTGAGGGGCAAGTGAAGTTAGGCACAACCACGTTAAAAGAGTCGGGATTGGCATTTCAGCGAGCGCATTTGCAAGCGTTGATCCGGGCGGGAGAACTGGTTCCCTTGTTAATCGAACGGCAAGGCAGTATACAAGTGGCTAGCGCGAATGAAACCTGGCAGGCTAATGATCAAATTATTTATCTACTGCACGATCCTAGACCTAAACTATTGAAACGCTTATCCGGTGGCAGTTCGTCTTCCCGTCTGGCGGTAGAAAAGTTGCCAGAAGTTGAGGAAATCCCGATTTCAGAGCCTGTGGAAGAGAAAGCAATTAAAGAAATTGTCAATAAATCTAAAGTTGAAGAAGAGGTGAAGGTTCATGAACCCCGCCCTACTCCGTGAGGACAGGGATTGCCAGAGGGAACCTGGTAGGAAGTCAGGTGTTCAATCCGGAAGGTACACCTTACTGCAATTACACCTTATTCTTCCTTTTGGTCGGGTTAAAAAGCGAATGAGGGTGGGGACTCCCGCGAACACATTAAATTAAATAGGGAATCCATAATTTCATCGTTTCTTGGGAACCATACCAAAGTCCTTGTCGCCGAGGTGAATGCAGCACCCCTTCCAAGGTAAGATTCACGGCGCCGTCTAAATGAGCCGCTTCAATCGGAGTAATCCCATCTCCCCAACAATTTCCAACTCCACAGGTTTGCTGATAACTGTTATACGCTAACCATTGACCCAAGCGCCGTTGACCATAGATAGCTTTACCGGCGACACAGATATACTTGACATGGGGATAAAACGCTCCCGGATAGTTCATTGCCACGAAATCCAGATTGCGTTTCGTCCAGCGTTCTTGGCTACTATGAGGTGTCCCCAGTGTTACCAGTGTGGCAATGGTTGGATGAGCATTCCATAATCCTGGAACTGAAAGAGTCACATTGCTATGAATATCGTAGGGTTTTTCGCCGAGGTAGATTCGGGCAATCCAGCCCCCGGCTGAATGACCAATCAGATTAACCTGAGTGGCGCTGTAATCTGCCATAACCTGTTTCACGGTTTGATCAAGTTGCCGTAAAATTGGCACAACTGAGCGACCGCCTATAGTGGGAATCCAATCGCCTTGTCGTAGTGGTACAGTAACGGTGGGAAACCCAAACTGATTTAAAGCGGTTTCTAATCCTCGATATTCAGTTGCCCCGGCAAAAAAACCCGGTACAATGACAGTCGGTAGTGGCATTTGGAATTTTAGATTTTTGAATTATTAATCAAAGTTAACAAATAGTGATGGGGCAAGTTGGCACACTTTACGGTCTGGGTGTAGGTCCTGGCGATCGCGAATTAATCACGCTCAAAGCCCTACGTATCCTGAAACAATCTCCTGTGGTGGCTTTTCCGGCTGGGGTGAGGGGTAAACTGGGTATGGCTCAACAAATTGTGGGGCAATGGTTAAACGCTGAGCAAGTTCAACTTCCCTTAATATTTCCTTACGTGCAAGACCAAGACATTCTTACCCAAGCGTGGGAGGAAGCCGCCAAGCAGGTTTGGCATTATCTGAAGGTAGGGCAAGATGTGGCATTTGTTTGTGAAGGGGATATCAGTTTTTACAGCACGTTTACCTATTTGGCGCAAACCTTACAACAGCAGCAATCAACCGCTGTTGTGCAGATGATCCCAGGCGTCTGTTCACCCATGGCAGCCGCCTCAGTGTTAGGATTACCCCTAACCGTACAGCGCGATCGCTTGGTGGTGCTGCCTGCTCTCTATAATGTAAAGGAACTGGAAACTATTTTAGATTGGGCGGATGTCATAGTCCTGATGAAAGTGAGTTCGGTGTATGAACAGGTATGGCAGGTGTTGCATCGCCGCCAGTTATTGGACACCGCCTGGGTAGTCGAACGCGCTACCCTACCGGATCAAGTCATTTATCAAGATTTACGCGATCGCTCAACCCTAAAATTACCCTACTTTTCCATAATGATTGTCAACGTTACCCAATCCCTGAGTTCAATTAGACTCTAGATTATTTTTATTAAAACCAATAGAATTCCCAACAACCCCGCAACCGAGAGAACGATAACAGCTATGTCTAATCTCTTAATTAAAACTGTCTCAGAGAAACTCAATCAGCCAACTGGTATTGCTGTAATCGCATCGGTTGGTATTCATGTCGTCTTGGGGCTAACCTTACCCTTTTATGTACCCGTTTTTTCTAGTGAAGCGCCTCCGACTCGGCGCACTGTACAACTGTTGGAATTAACTGAAGCGGATTTAAGTCGCTTACCTGATCTTTCGGTGCCAACTTTGCCCCCGTATATTTATCAGCAGACACCATTAACATCGCCATTCCCACCTCTGCCACCTCTGCCCCCCCAAGATTCTTTGCCCCTCGATGGCAACATTTCAATGACGCCCCCTCCACAATCGTTAAAAATTCCGTCATCATCGATAAGCCGGAAACCCATAAGAACGATTGCGCCCGGAAGTCAACCGAGTACTCCATTTCCACCCTTGAGGAGAAATTTAGGAATCCCGGTTTTTGGCAACCAACTTCCTTCATCGCCTCCCCTAGGAGCAACAAACCCAGACTCTATCTACTCAGAATCAGAGCCTCAGCCTAGTATTGATCGTCTGGCACGATCACCCAATCACGAGTCAAGTGATCATGCAAGATCTCAACCACCGGAATCCCCCCCAGAGCAAGTTGCTACTAATCAAGATCCCAATCCCCCAGCCAATGAAAACCCTCCAACCCCCGATCCGGAAGAACCTGCATCAGAATCAGGCGATCCCATAGCGGATAAACAGCCTGAGCAAGCCGAAGATAGCACTCGCGCTGAAGGGGATAAAGTAGAACTTCCGCCCGTACTCCAAAGAACATTAATTGCTTCCTATCCCAAAGACGCTTGCCAGAAGCAGCTTAACGGCACAGCCATTTATAGCGTCGTTGTAGGCGCTGATGGCAAACCGACGAATTTACAACCGATTCGACGGGCTGGTGATCCCATTCTCGATCAAAAAGCACAGGAGCAAATAAACGCTCAGCGTTTTCTAAATCGCACGGAACAGCCGCAGGAATACCGGGTATCTGTCCAGTTTTCCGGTCAAGAAAAAGTTTGCCCGAAGCCAACACCTCCAGAAGCCTCGAATCAAAATCCTGAGCGTTCTAATTCCCCAACGCCCCAACCCGTGAATCCGGAGACGTCTGAGGAATCGAATTCTAATAACTCTCCCTCTTCCAATCAGGAAACGTCTGATCGTGATCCGGTCAATTCTGGACAACAATCACCATCACAAACAACCTCAGAGTCCGATCCGAAAAAAGTCAAACCGGAAGAGTCAGCCAATCCCCAACCATCACCGGAGGAGACACCCGAAGCCTCAAAGCCAGTGGATAATTCGGTTATTGTACCGACACTCTAGCTCAAGATGGGCATTCGCTATCAATTTTTGATCGGTCTAATGCTTGATCCCTAACAGGATGTTAAGATGATCGACGGTTAGAACTGTCCCCTCCAAGATTACAGCAAAAAGGAACTCAAGTTATTATGCCTTCAAGAGAACCTCGCCGCATACTTATAACAGGTGGAGCGGGGTTTATTGGCTCCAACTTCGTCCATCACTGGTGCGATCGCTATCCCCAGGATCGGGTGATTGTCCTCGATTTGCTCAGTTACGCCGGTAATCGTCGTAATCTCGATTCAGTCGAGGGACGAGACAATTTTCGGTTTGTACCGGGAGATATTTGCGATCGCACTCTTGTTGATGCTTTACTTCGCACTGAGGCAATTGATACAGTTGCCCACTTTGCGGCTGAATCCCATGTTGACCGCTCAATTTTGGGACCCGAAGCATTTGTCAGAACCAATGTTTTAGGTACGTCCACTCTCTTGGAAGCCTTTCGCCAGCATTGGAAAAAGCGGGGAAGTTTGGATAGCGATCGCTTTCTCCATGTCTCTACGGATGAAGTATACGGCAGCTTAGAGCCAGATGACCCTTTGTTTAGTGAAACGACGCCGTATCAGCCAAACAGTCCCTACGCCGCTTCTAAAGCAGGTAGTGATCACATCGTCCGTGCTTATCATCATACCTACGGCGTACCGACGCTAATTACCAATTGCTCGAACAACTATGGTCCCTATCAGTTTCCTGAAAAGCTGATTCCTCTGATGTGCATTAACATCATGCTGGGTCAACCGTTACCCGTTTATGGGGATGGACAGCAGGTGCGAGATTGGCTTTATGTCAATGATCATTGTCAGGCGATCGATTTAGTCATTCACCAAGGGATTCCTGGCGAAACCTATAACATTGGCGGTAATAACCAAATCAAAAACCTGGATTTGGTACAGATGGTTTGCCAGCTTATGGATGAATTAGCCTCAGATTTGCCGGTTTATCCAAGTAAAGACTTAATCTCCTTGGTCAAAGATAGACCCGGACATGATCGCCGATACGGTATTGATGCTCGCAAAATTAAAGCAAAATTGGGTTGGACGCCTAAAGAAACCATTGAAGGAGGATTACGTAGCACCGTTGAATGGTATTTGACTCATCGTGATTGGTGGGAACCCCTGCTTTCTAAGGAGTATCAAGATTATTACCGACAAATTTATGGTTAAATCAGCCTCCATTATGTATGAATCAATTCACTTGAAGGGGGATTACCTCGCACCGTTGAATGGTATTTAATCCATCGGGATTGGTGGGAACCGTTGCTGTCGAAGGAGTACAAAGATTACCTAAACCTATATCAATCGTAGGGGTACGGCAATGCCGTACCCCTACCGTATGTACCTCTTTACTGAATCTGTTGAATTTGGTCAAGAGATGATTGATAAAGCGTCATGTCGCCCTGTTGTCTAGATAAATCTGCTGCCTTTTGGAAATCCGCGATCGCTGCTTCTTTTTTACCTAATTGAACATGGGTAAGTCCGCGATGATAATAGGCTGAGGTGTAGTTAGGATTAATTTCAATCGCTTGGTTAAGATCAGTGAGGGCTTGTTGAATATTTCCTTGTTGCAGATGAACAAAACCACGCTTTGAGTAAAAAATATCAATTCTATGAGAAATTGACATTTTTATTGATACTTGATTGGTAACTTGGTTTCCTTCTTAGAACTAACACAGTGTAAGGATGTGACAACTGAATCACCCTAATAAAATTTTTATACCGTTTGTTAGAGGAAAAAATTATGTCTCTTCACTATAATGGAAAGCTCTAATATCTTAGCAGTGAGTTGATAATCTCATGCTGAAGAAGAATGGCACTGGCATTAGAGTTCGTAGTTGGCACACTTCGTGCCATCAGCGCTGAAGCGCAACTACGAACTTAGGTTAGTCCGTAACATTCGTGTTAGGGTTGGATTATGGCTTACGGATTCCGGTGAGTTAATTAAAAAAATATGAAATCAGCCAATAAAATTATCATAGGCTTTCTATTAGTCGTCATCATCGGCTTACCCTTCTCTCACACCCTGGCTCACATTCTTACAGAAGCCTGGTGGTTTGATTCCGTTAACTTTTCCGATGTATTCTGGACGCGGATCACCTGGAAAATTATGGCTTGGGTGGGGACATTTATTATTTACGGACTATTCTTGTGGTTTAACTATTGGATGGCGCAGCGTCTAACTCGCGATCGCGCGTTTCGTTTCCTAGAGGGTAGTGATTTAGCTCCCTATACCGATACTATAGCCAATTCCGCCGCCCTGCTTGTAACGTTCCTTGTCAGTTTAGCCGCCGCCACAGCTAGTGCATCAGCTTGGGAGACAATATTAAAATACCTGAATGCCACAGATTTTAATCTGACTGACCCCATTTATCAACAAAATATTGGTTTTTACCTGTTTCAGTTTCCTTTCTATGAAGGACTAAAAGATTGGTTTTTGAATCTTTTGTTCTGGGGGTTTGGATTATCCGTTGCTGTTTATGTTTTAAAAGGTAAAATAAGGTTAGATCGTTACTGGCAACATTTCATAACCAAAGACGTAAAAACCCATCTTAGTCTACTGTTAGCAGGGATTGCCCTAGTTGTCGCGATCGGCTTCTGGCTAGAACGCTATGAACTACTCTACACAACCGATGGTGTCGTCTATGGTGCTGGGTATACCGATGATCATGCTCAGCGTCTGGCATTCTGGATTATGAGCATTGTATCACTAATGCTAGGCTTGTCGTTTATCCTGGCAATTTGGCAAAACAATATTACCTTACCCACCTACGGAATCGGGATTTATCTCATTGCTTGGCTCGTTTTCAGTGGTCTTTTTCCCTG
The DNA here is from genome assembly GCF_040219735.1 of Coleofasciculus sp. G1-WW12-02. Lineage (NCBI taxonomy): Bacteria > Bacillati > Cyanobacteriota > Cyanophyceae > Coleofasciculales > Coleofasciculaceae > Coleofasciculus > Coleofasciculus sp. G1-WW12-02. Next base: position 45,852 of record NZ_JAVJRX010000178.1, read on the forward strand.
GTTTCAACAACGATTTATTGTCGAACCCAATGAGTTAGAAAAAGAAAAACCCTACATTGAACATAATATCGCCTATACTCGCAAGGCTTACGCTTTAGACGAAGTACCAACACAAGACTATCCAGCGGAAGAACAATTAAGTCGCCAAGCGTTACAAGAGAACCAATCTACGATTCGTAACATTCGCTTGTGGGACTATCGACCTTTACTAAGTACCTATCGCCAACTGCAAGAAATTCGTCTTTACTATCGATTCAATGATGTCGATGTTGATCGTTATACCATTGACGATAACTATAGACAAGTCATGCTCTCACCACGGGAACTATTGTATTCTCAAGTTCCCGATCGCGCTCAGACTTGGGTCAACCAAAGGCTAAAATATACCCATGGCTATGGTTTGGTAATGAGTCCAGTCAATGTCGTCACAGAGGATGGCTTACCTGAACTGTTTATCCAAGATATTCCACCGATTTCCCAAATCGATCTCCAAGTGAATGAATCCGCCATTTACTACGGCGAAGAAACCGATAACTATATCTTTACAGGTACAAATACCCAAGAATTTGATTATCCCCGTGGCGATGAAAATGCCTTCACCACCTACGACGGGAAAGGTGGTGTACCAATCCCTTCTTTTTGGCAGCGATTGGCGTATGCTTATGATTTGGGCGATCTCAAAATTTTAATTTCCAATTACTTTATCAACACCTCCCGCATTCATTACCACCGCCAGATTAAGGAACGGGTGAACCAAGTTGCACCTTTTTTGCGGTTTGATAATGACCCCTACATTACCCTAATTAATGGTAGATTACACTGGATCATCGATGCCTATACCGTTAGCGATCGCTATCCTTATTCTGAACCCGTTTCCCAAAGTCATAATGCAAACGCCATATTCCAAGGCGGGAATATCGCCCAAATGTCCCAAGGCGATATCAATTATATTCGCAACTCCGTTAAGGTAGTCGTTGATGCGTTTAATGGCACAATGCAGTTTTTTATCATTGATGAGGATGACCCTGTACTGACAACATACCGCAAAATATTCCCCACATTGTTTACCGCCAAGGAGGCTATTCCAGCCGATGTAAAAGCTCATTTTCGCTATCCCCTGGATCTGTTCACCATTCAGGCGCAGATGTATCTGTCTTACCACATGAATAATCCCCAAGTCTTTTACAACCGGGAGGATTTGTGGCGTTTTCCGACAGAAATCTATGAAGGGAATGAGCGGATCATGGAGCCTTACTATGTAATTATGCGCTTACCCGAAGAGTCGAGGGAAGAATTTATTCTAATTCTGCCCTTTACACCCGTCAATAAAGATAACATGATTGCTTGGATGGCAGCGCGTTCTGATGGGGAAAATTACGGCAAATTGCTTTTGTATGAATTCCCTAAACAAGAACTTGTCTATGGTCCTTCACAAATTGAAGCTCGCATTGACCAAAATCCGCAAATTTCCCAAGAATTAACCCTATGGAGTCAGGAAGGTTCGCGGGTAATTCGCGGCGATTTATTAGTGATTCCCATTGATCAATCATTACTTTACGTCGAACCCATTTATCTGCGAGCCGAACAAGGGGAACTTCCGGAATTGAAGCGCGTGATTGTTGCTTATGCTAAAGAAGTGGTCATGGAGGAAACCTTAGAGCAAGCCTTAGCTACTATCTTTGGTGGAACTCAAGCCGAGGTGCAACAACCTACTTCTGCTCCACCATCTGCTCCACCAAAAGAAGGGGTTTCTAAACTCGCCCAATCTGCTTTAGAAACTTATCAAAAAGCACAGGAAGCCATGCGTCAAGGCAATTGGGAAAAATATGGTCAATATCAACAAGAACTAGAAAGCATCTTGCAGCAATTGAACCAAACCCCAAAATCAGCACCTGATCTGAGAAAATCAGCAGGCGAGCCAAATTAATCCTAGTGAAAAAAAGCAGAAGTATCAGACTTTTCACGGTATTTGGGGCAATGTGTGTAGGGGCGGGTTTCACTACTATCTTTTCGGTTGTATCCAGATGTGACTAAACCCGCCCCGACTCAGGTTTCTAGACTTCCCGTGAAAAGTCAGAGAAGTATAGCTGCTGCCATCAAGCTTGCGGCATACTGAGAGGAGGTGAACACAATTAAAGTTAACGATTGATATTATTGGTAATAAAGTGTGGATTCAACGAGATGGAACGGAAGATGGAATTGCACTAGATTTGGAAAATGCGGGAATTCCGAAAGATCATATTGTATTGGGGTTTAAACCTCCTGAAGTACGTCCAATGACTGGCTATGCGGTTACTTGACGGAACCAGGACTTTAAAAACATTATCAGAACAATAGTATTACTTTAGCAAGATGAATAAAATTGAATTGACTTTGATCATAAAACAGTAGGCGACTAAGGAGCGACTGACTTTATGAATCGGAGTAAAATCAATTTGAAACACCAATCCCTATTGATGAGTGCTGTCTTGGCGCTATCCTTCACCACCGCAGCGACTAAGGAAGCCCAGAGTACCTCAATAACCCCTCCAGAGAACTCTCCAGCCACCTCACAATCGCAAATTAGCCAAAATGCAGATGATCTCAGGCAAATTCAAGTCTTTTTACCGAAGCCTTCCGCCAACAATCAAACGATAGGCTACGTTGAACCTGTTAACCGAGCCACATCCCGCGTCGATGTTGCCGAATTTGCAATTGAGCAAATTATTCAAGGACCAACATCCGCCGAAAAAGAGCAAGGATTTACTAATATAGTTGACTTCCGAGGCGAATCCACCTGTGGGAAAAATTTTACTATTAATATCTCCAATGGAATTGCCCAACTCCAATTTTGTCGGACAGTCCCTACGGCTGGAATTGGCGAAGATGCGGGAATCCAAAAAGCGGTAACCAACACACTAAAACAGTTTAATAGTGTTGATCAAGTGGTTATTTTCAACAAGAACGGCGACTGCTTTAAAGATATGAGTGGTAAAAATGCCTGCTTAAATTCCATTGAAGGTATCGTATGGCGACCCGTTCCTGGGACTAAAGCCTCGTCTGGGGGTGAATTAGGTAGGGTCAATCCCCAACCTTGGGAAGTCGGGATTAATACCATTAGTCGTAATGGAGACGCGATTAACTTTGATGTGAACGCCTAACCCATCCGCTGGCTTCCCCCTTTTTAAGGGGGACGGGAGGGGGATCTATTGGGGGACGGGAGGGGGATCTAAAAGGGGGACGGAAGGGGGATCTAAAGCGGAAAGGAAACAGGGCGATTTTAATTGCCGTATTCTGTTCATTTATATACTAAAAACCTTAAATAAAACCCATTTGAAATTTATCAATTTTGTTTTCAATTTTTTTAACAAGCTGCTGGCAGTAATCTAAAGCTGCTCTCGCCTGATCCTGTTCTATATTATTAATGTCCAAGGAAAGTTGTACTTTTTCCTCAGGGGTATTTGCTCCAGTTATAAGTGCATAACCCACCCAGTTTCTATATCTCAAATAATTCTCATAATCTATTTGTATAGCATAACATAGCAAGATTTCCTGCATTTTTTGCAATTCTTGAGAAACTTGAACATTAACTTTTTGTTTACCAAATTCATCCTGAACAATAAATCCGTCAAATTCTTCAAGGCTGGAAGCCTCATTGGGTTGCAGTTCTAAAATAATTCCTTTGGCAAAGCTGATCGTCAAGTCAAGAGAAGCTGTAGCATAACTAATTGCCTGTATTAATTTGCCATCATCAAAAAAAAATTCAGCAACCTCTAAAAGGTCTCTGTGTTCTTTGAGCGTTTCCATAATCGATGAGAAATAGTTGGGCATTCAACATTTAACCTCCAGTGTCTGGGTCACTGAGTTGACTTGTCATCGACCTTAGGTTATATAATGTTTCAGCTTATCCGCCAAATTATCGAATTATCCATAAAGTATCGAATGATAGGGGAAATGGGGAAGGGGAGTTAATTCTGGCACTAGAACATCCGTTCAGTAATGGAATCAGTATGCACCCATCAATAGAAACTGTCACATTTTCGATTAAACAGATAACCTAAACTGCCAAATATTTCAGGTTATGACTTATTACTTCTTTTGACAGCTACCTGGGATAACGCCAGCTAAAACTCTAGATTGGGGCAGGTTTCTCCGCATCTGGATGAGGGAAGAAATGATAGAAACCCACCCCTACTTTCGGAAAAACGCAGCACTTCCCCTCCTCACGGATTTTTCCGATTCTTGAAAGGGTTAAATAATGGTGGGAGTTTGCCAACCGCGCAAATAATAGTAAACCGAAGTGTAAAATTCCTCCACAATTTGCGTCGTGATAGCCAGTGATTCTACAGAGGGGATAAAGGATGCAATCCACTGGTCAACTGTGGATCTTGAACCCGGTTGAACAGTAAAGAAGCCAGTCGGTTTAGCAATGACATTGGTTAAACCGACACTTCTAAACACCTGTTGAGCGCGACGGCTGTTATAGGCTGAAGTAACCAGAAAAACGCGATTGTCCGCTATTCCGCGATCGCGTAAAATATCCTCAACCTCTTCGGCGCTGGTGCGGAGATTAGTCCCTGTCGGTTCAACCACAATCCGAGTTTGAGGAACCCCAAACTGAACCAGTAAGGCGCGGATATCATTGGCTTCGACAATTTGCTCTTGAGTTCCTACCAGGTTAGGTCGAGGACCAGCACTAACCACGACTAAAGGGTTATTCCCCGATTGTCGATACAGTTGAGCCGCATATAGAATGCGATCGCCCGTATCGGTAAGTTGAATTTGGGTTCGAGGTGGTTCATCAGGTTGGGTGGTTCCTTGTCCGAGTACCACAATCGCTGAGGCGGTTTGAGCACCTGCAGCTTCAGGCGTAACCACTGCTTGTTCTGTAGTCGCCGCCAACAGGTTAGAGAAAAAAGGCGTGCTGGCTATAAGTAAGATTAGTAAGGCTGCCAAAACCTGGTTCTTTGACTTCTCCAGCCCTTGGCGCAGGGCAAAACTCAACAGCACAATGGTCGCACCAACAGGCTTTAAGGGAAACGAGAGAACCTCCCAAATCGTTGATACCACATCATTGTTGGGAGAGAAAAACGCCACAACAATGAAGCCAAACAGAAATAAACCCCCAAGCAAGGTAAAATACTCCTTGGGGATTACCTTCTTAAACAGGTTGTAAAGAATAACTGCAATCAGCAGCCAAAGTAGGACTCGAGTCAGTAGTAAAAACATTGTGTTTTGATGGTGTAACGTTTTGATGGTGAGCGAGGAATTGTGACGGGTTCGTCTGACTCCCCAAAATAACCATTAACAAGTTAGGGGGGATTGGGATCAAGTTTTGTGTAACGTATCACCTAGGGAGAACCACGGTTCAAACTACCCTAACACGGGCATTATAGTTCCATTTCGGACAGTCAAACTTATGCAAACCTGTCAACTACCTACTTTGGGTTTGAGCAACCCCTGCGTAGAACGCAATTGTGTGCTTTTGTCCACAAGAGGGGTATAAGGTAAGAGAACTCTGGGAGCGAGGAGTTCTAAGAGCAGGAGGAGAATTCCCCTATTCCCCAATCCCCTCCTCACTAATCACCACTCCCCAATTTCGAGGCAGTTTTGAGCAAAATTACTTCTCAGGCAAAGACAAAGAGGAAAAATATTTGTAAAGTTAGTCTATAAAAAGAAACAGGGGCAGTTTGAGTGTGTCGCAAGTCCAACCCGAAATTCTAGTAACTGGCGGAGCTGGCTACATCGGCTCTCACACAGTCTTAGCCCTACAACGGGCAGGTTATAACGTCGTTGTACTGGATAACCTGGTTTGTGGACATCGAGAATTCGTAGAAGAGATCCTGAAAGCAAAATTGGTGATCGGGGATGTGGGCGATCGCACCCTGTTAGACCAAATCTTCGCCACCCACAACATTGCTGCTGTACTCCACTTTGCCGCCTATATTGCCGTGGGTGAGTCGGTTACCTACCCCGCCAAGTACTACCGCAATAACGTCAGTGGCACTCTGACCCTCTTAGAAGCCATGGTCGCCGCTGATGTGAAAACCTTAGTGTTTCCATCCACCTGTGCTGTCTACGGGATGCCTCAGCACGTACCAATGACGGAAGACCATCCTCAAAATCCGATCAATCCCTATGCGACGAGTAAGTGGATGATGGAGCGCATGTTAGCCGACTTTGATCGCGCTTATAATTTACGTTCAATTGTGTTTCGCTTCTTCAACGCGGCTGGGGCGAATCCTGAAGGACTACTGGGTGAAGACCATTATCCAGAAACCCATCTGATTCCCTTAGTCCTGTGGACAGCATTAGGCAAACGAGACTCGATCGCTATTTGGGGAACAGACTACTCCACCCCAGACGGAACCTGCTTGCGGGACTATATTCACGTCAGCGACTTGGCAGATGCCCATATCTTGGGGCTAGAGTATTTGTTAGGTGGCGGTAAGAGTGAAATCTTTAATTTAGGCAGTGGCAACGGTTTCTCCGTGCGACAGGTGATTGAAACAGCAAGGCAAGTCACCCAAAAAGAGATTAAAATCATTGAGTGCGATCGCCGCCCTGGTGATGCACCCATTTTGGTCGGTAGTAGCGACAAGGCGAGAAAAATTCTGGGTTGGTCTGCCAAATACCCGGAGCTAAGTAAAATTATCAGCGATGCTTGGCAGTGGCATCAACGGCGTCATCATTAGTACAGTATGGACAACCTAATCGCCGATGTCCGCAAGTGAAGCGTCGAAAACGCAGTTCTACAGGGCTGGATGCTCAAATACAGCCCTCAATGAAGTAGGGCTGGGTAGTTCATCTGCTATTTTCTAAGAAACTCGGAGTTCACGTCAGTTTTTTGAAGCAGAAGCAGTGAAACAATTATCGGTGAATAGAAACACCCAGACTGGAAAGGCTAAAAACAACCTCAACTCTACCAACAAAGGGACTCTTTCCCTGGAAGCTCGAATCAGCCGCTTGGAATCCATTGTTGGACAAATTGGTGAGGCGGTGCTTGCCACAACTGAGACTATTGACCGTCTAGGAAAGCGGGTTGATGCTTTGGCTGTGCAGGTACAACACCAAGGGCATCAAGTTCAACAACAGGGTTACCAACTCTTCGCTTTGAGTGATGCGGTGCAAACCTTAGCCGAAAATCAAAATGAGTCACTCGCAGAACTTGGACAACTCACGGAAACACTCCAACGCCTTGCTGCTGCCATCGAAGCTCAGCAGAAGTCAGTAAGCTAGAAGTAGCGTTACAATTTTGGACGGCTTAATCCTAAATTATGAGCGTTTCTCAAATGACATCGACGTGCCAGTCGAGAAAAAATGGACAACATCCCCAAGGGAAACCCAGAGCATTTATGTATTGTCCTCAGCGAAATTTCCTCAGGCTCTTTGTCACGGCTGTGATTAGCCTATTAGCGGTAAGCTGTGGTCAGAGCAAGGTTTCTCAGTGTAACCAAATGATTCAGGTAGCGAATCAGGCGGTTAGTGACGCCAAAGTCGTGACCAGTGGTGTTCAAGAGGACAATCCGCAAGCAGAGGCAATGCGACAAGCGGCGGCTGTCATGAATAAGGCTTCTGAAGAAATGAACGCGATAGACGTAACCGATGAGACGTTACAGGACTATCAAGCCAGTTTTGTCAACATGTATCGCGATATGAGTCACGCGATGGGTGATTATGCCCTGGCATTTGAGCAGGATGACTACCAAGCGGCGAAAGCGGCAGAGATGAACTTTCTGCAAGCCATGACTCCAAACAAGCAATTAGCGGATAATCTTAATGCTTATTGCTCCGGTCATTGACACTCATGAACACGTTGCCATAGTTTCTTTTTGCTGCGCGGCACGACTTAATGCCGGAAAAGCTTGATATGATTAGGTTTTAGACAAAGCGGGTGATGGGACTCGAACCCACGACATCCAGCTTGGGAAGCTGACGTTCTACCACTGAACTACACCCGCAAGTTGGCTCTCAACGAGAACCTACAGAATATTATATCATTGATACTGCTTTTAAAAACCAGAAAAAATGTCCCTAAAACTGGAACAATCGGACAAAACTTAGCAGTGTATGTTTATACCCGCGTTCATCCCAAGTGCGTCAAGAGCTTCCCTGTAGAGGGTTGACCAAGGACTCCCAACGAATCAAGCTATTAAGCTAGGTTTTCTTCAAATCAAGCCAATCGCCACACACATAAGGAAAATTTATCACCTTATGTACGGGAGAGCCAACTCGATCACTACATTATTATTTTTTATTCGTGATTTTAAATAATTTTCAATTTGAACTTGCAATTGCTGATAAAAATCAAGAGTATATTCTAGCAATTTTATTTGGTACTTTATTTGGTACTGTCTTGATGTTCGGGGTGCTTTAAAAGCTTCTGATTTTCCACCTCTAGAATCAATGTATTTTGTTGTCATCAGTGGTGTGATTTTATTATTATCTTCAGAAGTAGGGTTTAGATTGTCCTCATAGCTAGTATCTTTATCAAAGATAGATAGCCAGCTAGTCTTGACAAGAGTGTCTTTGATTTGATAACAAATATCGATAGGCTTCCTATTATTTATCCAAACATCCCATGGATTTTGCATAGTACATATTTTTTCTTAAAAAAGTTATTTATCTCTATAATCTTATTATATTAGCCTGGATTTTCGCAGTTCAAGATCGCTATCTCCTCTTTTATCGAACAGGCACACCTCACACATCAACAAGATCTGGATTCCTTGCTTACCCTAGGCTTTCAGACTTTTAACAAAGCTCAGATTATGACCGTCTAACCGTCTAAAGGATATATTCAGAGTACTAGGCAACTAAAGTAGGGGCTTGGCATACCAAATCCCTACTCGGCTGAAACGCCTTGCTCGGTTTCATCCCTCGGATAGATCCTTCGCCAGCTCAGGACGAAAGCTTTCACCATCGCCTTCTATAAATTTGTCTTATATCTGCCTTCTGGACACAAAAGCTGAACCCGAATGGTACTGACTGAAGCTTGGTGGGCAATGCCCACCCTACGGAATATCAAGTTTTGGCGATGGCAAATGACCAAAAACACTCTGAGGTTGTGAATCTTTAGATGGCAATCAGCCTAATTTCGTTGCATCCTGTAAAGTATAGAGTTGTAACTGTTCCATCAATCCTCAAACCATTGCACTCCGCAGGGATTACCCAGGATGTTTAACGCAACAGAAATTCTCATAAACTCATTTGTCCAAAGACTCCGGGAAGGCTACCACCGGACTTATGGAGGGCTGAAAACTGACTATGAGGACATTATTGCTTGGGCAGGCAGTATGGCAATGGAAAATATTGCCAACAGCGACGCCCTCTATCATAATGTCGAGCATTCTATCCTCGTCACGTTAGTGGGTCAGGAGATTCTCCGAGGCAAGCATATCCGTGAAGGTGGCGTCACTCCAGAAGATTGGTTGCACTTTATCATTTCTCTGGTTTGCCACGACATTGGCTATGTTAAAGGAGTCTGTCGTCAGGATCGCGAAACTGAACGACTGTACGCGACGGGCAAACATGGTGAGATGGTGCATCTGCCCCCTGGCGCTACCGATGCATCCCTAACGCCTCATCATGTTGATCGGGCGAAACTGTTTATTGATGAGCGATTTGGCGGTCACAAACTGATTGACGCTGAACTGATTAAGCTCAATATTGAACTGACTCGTTTCCCGGTTCCCAAAGAAGGGGATCATCGAGATACCCTGAACTATCCCGGTTTGATTCGTGCCTCTGACTTAATTGGTCAGCTTTCTGATCCCCGCTATCTCAAGAAAATTAGTTCTCTATATTACGAGTTTGAAGAAACAGGTGTCAATCAAGCCTTAGGATATGAGCATCCTGGTGACCTTCGCGCTGGTTATTCTCGGTTTTACTGGAATGGAGTGTTTCCTTTTATTCAGGAAGCTCTGCGTTACCTTTCCCTAACTCAAGAGGGTAAGCAAATCACCGCCAACCTCTACTCCAACGTGTTTGTGGTGGAACACGAAAAGAACGAAGAAGAACATCGACAACTCGCACAACAGCTTCACTCTTAACCCCTAACCTATGAACTGGTGGCAAAAACTGAAAAAGAACCCCCTAGCTCGGTTTGGCGCGATCGTGCTATTGATTTTCTACATTGCCGTGATTGCGGCTGATTTTGTAGCCCCTTATGACCCTTATGTCTCCCAACCGAATGGTTCCCTGTTGCCACCAACCCAAGTCTATTGGCGCACTCCTGAGGGCAGGTTTATTGGTCTACACGTCTATCCAACCACCCAAGGACCAACGGATTTAGAGACAGGGGAACGAGAACTCATTGTGGATTGGCAAAATCCATCCCCCATCCGCTTATTTGTTCAAGGTTCGGCTTACCAGTTTCTCCAACTTCGTTTCCCCTTACCCCCCAACTTTGAAGAGGTGGAGATCTTTGGCGGAATTCCGATGAATTTGCACTTATTCGGTACGATTGGTGAAGGTAAACTGAATCTATTAGGTACTGATGAGCAAGGTCGCGATCAATTTAGTCGTTTGGTGCATGGAGGGCGCATTAGTCTCAGTATCGGTTTAGTGGGAATTGCGATCTCTTTTCCTCTGGGTTTAATCGTTGGTGGAATTTCTGGCTATTTCGGGGGGTGGCTCGATGGCATTCTTATGCGCCTAGTTGAAGTTATGATGACGATTCCCACCCTATACCTACTCGTGGCGCTGGCTTCCGTGTTACCACCAGGACTAACCAGCGCCCAACGATTTTTATTAATTGTTTTGATTACGTCGTTTATTGGCTGGGCTGGATTAGCACGGGTGATTCGCGGACAGGTTTTGTCGATTAAAGAACGAGAATTTGTCCAAGCCTCCCAAGCCATGGGGGCTAAGCCGCTATACATTATTGTGCGTCATGTTCTGCCCCAAACAGCGACTTATGTGATTATCTCGGCGACTCTGGCTGTACCTAGTTTTATTGTGGCGGAGTCGGTGCTAAGTTTAATCGGTCTGGGAATTCAGCAACCTGACCCCTCTTGGGGAAATTTGCTGTCTTTGGCAACCAATGCTTCGATTTTGGTGCTACAACCCTGGTTAATTTGGCCCCCCGCCGTACTGATTATTTTGACGGTTTTAGCCTTTAACTTGCTGGGGGATGGTCTACGGGATGCCCTTGATCCTCGGAGTCTGCAGCGCTAGGGGGAGGGTTTCCATTAGATGGTATTTGTGCCGAGGTTCGGCGTGGGGCAGTTTTTTGGGCAAAGTCTTTGCCTTCCGTGAGCAGATAGTCGAGAAATGTGCGAGCGACAATGGAGAGTTGTTTGCCGTTTGGGTAAACGGCATACCAGTATCGTTCAATTGGGAATTCTTCGACATCTAAAATCGTCAGTTCATTGCAGATGCCTTCTAATGCTAAGGTGTGACGGGATAAAACCGAAATACCCAACCCTCCCGCGATCGCTTGTTTAATCGCTTCGTTGCTGCCCAAGTCAAGCTGCACTTTTAGGGTAATATCACGGGCATCGAAGAGTTCTTGCACCGCCTTGCGCGTTCCTGACCCCGGTTCTCTCATAATAAAGGGTTCATCCCCCAAGCGCTCCAGGGGAATATTGGTTTCATTGGCTAAGGGATGATCCGCAGGCGCAATCACGACCAGGGGATTTTCCATGATGGCTTCGTAGGTAATATCCAGATAGTCTGGTAGTTGACTCATGACATACAAGTCATCAGCATTGTCATTTAGACGACCAATGATGTGTTCGTGATTGGTCACCTGTAGCGACACATCGATTCCTGGATAACGCCGACAAAATGGACCGAGTAACCGGGGAATAAAATATTTGGCTGTTGTGATCACAGCAACCCGCAAACGTCCCTGTTTCAACCCTTGCAGGTCAGCGACTGTCATCTCAAATTTTTCTAAATTCTCAAATATGGCACGGCAGGTCTTGACGAGTTCCTCTCCGGCTTGGGTAAGATAGAGACGTTTGCCTACTTGGTCAAATAAGGAAACACCAACTGCTCGGGTAAGCTGTTTCACCTGCATTGACACGGTGGGTTGGGTGAGAAATAGTTCTTCGGCAGCACGAGTAAAGCTATTATGTCGAGCAACGGCTTCAAATACTTTGAGCTGATGCAGCGTGGCTTGCTTCAACGATAACTCCTCCTTAGGCGAATAATGCATAGATTATAGTCTATGATTTATATTAAAACAATGTATTTTTACCTATGGTAACTCTGGGTTAAGATTTCAAATAACACCAAACAAGTGACAGTCTTCCTTCCATCTCGCGTTGCCCCCTAACCCAGTTGTATGTTCAGGAATAAGCGGTTTGGTTTTAGCCTGTACCCTACAGGAAGCTTAATCCTGTCATCGTTGGCATTGGGTGCAACGCTTTTTTTATCGGTCAAACATCACAAGTCAAGTTCTTTAGTCGGCGCGGGCAATTTATTTAAATCAGGGAGTTCGACTAATTCTTTCTGTGTTTCTTTGACCTCGACAGGCAATCTTAGAGGTTCGGGCGTCTGTTCCTCTTCAATGAAGTAACTTGCCAAGGGTAGGGCTTGTTCGAGATCCTCTAGGGGTCGAGTAATCACGGTAACAGCAACCAGTTCCCCAATCCGTTGTGCTTCTGCCATCCCCACTTGCAGCGCCATGGCGACTTCCGCCACCCGACCCCGGATAATAACAGTACATAAGCCCGCGCCAATGGTTTCGTATCCCGTCAGTTCTACATTTGCTGATTTGAGCATAGCATCCGCTGCACCAACGATCGCGGGAAAGCCTCGGGTTTCTAAAAGTCCCAGAGCTTGGGAACTATGGCGCGATCGCGTCGGCTGTTGCGCCTCTTCCAACAAATGAGAGCCAAGGGGTAAGACAACCTCTAAGTTCGGAAATGGTCGAGGAATCACCAGAGAGGACAGTAACCGACCTTCTCGTTTAGCATGTTCAACCCCAGCTTGCACCGCAATCCGCACTTCTGCTGTAGCGCCGCGCACAATTGCTGTACAATGACCACTGCCAATTTTCTCAAATCCTACCAACGTCACTCCAGACGCCTTGAGCATCGCATCAGCCGTACTCACAATCACAGGGAAACTGAGCGTAGACACCAAACCCAAAGAGGAGTTACGAAAGCGATTACGTTGAGTAGAGGGGGCGTGGGGGACAATCCCAGGGTTGTATGACTCCATAGCTCGGCTCTCCATTTCGTTGTTGGCTGTTAAGTGTTGCCTCTCATCCAGTCTAAGAAACCCAACACCTTAACCCTAACAACTTATCGGTATGACCCATCTGTGCGCTGATCTTAAACTACAAAGACGTGCAAATTATTGATGGTAGGGAAATAGAGTTTTGAGAATCCGGTCTACACTCCCTTGTCCGTAGACTGACTTTTCCTCCTGGAAGTTGGCAGATTCAGGTTTCTCCTCCGTCGTGGACTCACTAGATGCTATCTGTGAATCAACGGGCGGCTTGACCTCCTGCTGTTTAGGAGGAGATGGAGGAGATGGGATCACCGCTTCTGGAGGATTGGGGCTAACCGGAGGAGTCGCACTTAAGGATACATCAGCAACTTGACGCCCTGAATCGCCAATGACAGACGCTGCGGGAACAACTTGTAATCGCTCAATCGAAGCATTCCAAATCGTAGTCAATGGACCGACACAGGCATTTGCCCCAATTTTACCCTGACCCACGACCAACACACCAGCACCCAGACTGGCTCCGGTTTCTACCTCTAAGGTTCCTTGGTAAGCGTGAATAACTGAACCAGCCCCAATACAAACACCCGCCCCGATAATAATTTTACTCTCAGGATTAGCCCGTAAAATTACTCCCGATGAGATCACAGCACTCGGATCAATAGTTACATCACCTTGAACATAGACATGAGAGTTACTGCTCAATGTTAGTGGCAGGGGCAAATGCATTTTATATTTATAGACATTATAAACGTGAAGATAATCAAGTCAATAGAATCAGAAGTTTCTCGATTGTGAAACAGGCAATTTCGGATTACCTCTCCTGCCAAAGAAAGGGATTGAGGATTAAAGATTGTCAATTTATAATTGAACAATTCCGGAGAAAGAATCCCTAGGAAATCTTACCCTATCTCAAATCCCCAATCAAAAATAACCCTTTCTCGGCAAGCGGACTTCTAACAGTTACTGAGGTAATGGTTGCTCACTCTGGCTTTTGAATCAGGGTTTCCAAAACACGCCGCTTGGCTTTTGGATCAATGCCAATCAGACGTACATATTCTCCACTATGTTCAGCCATACAGCCTTCTAACCCCTCAATCACCTCAGAAACCTGATTGGATTCGATAGGAGAACAGCTTTGCCAGGAACTGGTGCGGAAGCGACGCTTGTCAGCGTGTTCGGTACCAATTTTGTAGCCCTGAGCTAACAAACCCCGGACTTGATCAATCGCCTCTCGGCTCAAAGAGGTGTCTCCTAGTGATACAGAATCCGGTTTTGCGGGTGCGGATACCGGAGTGCTGGTGCTGGCGCGGCGACCATTGGAGGATACCGATGTCCCTGTTGTCAAGGCTTTACTATCAGGTCGTTGAATAATTTCTTGCATCACCCGTCGTTTCGCATTGGGGTCAATCCCAATCAAGCGCACGTACTCACCCTCATGTTCGGCTAAGCACTCGGTAATCGCCGCCATCACCTCCGATTTCCGAGTCGATTGAATCGACATCGCGCTTTTCCAGGAACTGGTGCGGAAGCGCCGCTCATCGGCATATTCTAAGCCAATCCCATAACCTTGAGCGACCAGTCCCGCCACCGTTTGCTGAAGATCAGACTCTAATTGGGGTTGTGAACTGGAAACTTGACGGTTTTTGCTCGCCGCAGGTTGACTATAACGATAACTCGAAGACGCTTTAGAGGGGGTGGACTTGGATGGTTGATCACCTGGTCTTTGGATAATTTCTTCCATCACCCGCCGTTTGACTTTCGGGTCAATCCCAATCAGGCGCACGTACTCACCCTCATGTTCGGCTAAGCAATCGCTCAGAGCATCGAGTACCTCTGATTCTCGATCTGAGTGAATCGCGATCGCACTTTTCCAGGAACTCGTCCGAAAGCGCCGCTCATCTGCATATTCGGCACCAATCCGATATCCTTGAGCTAACAGTTGACGAATTTGTTTTTGAAGGTCTGAACTTATGGCTGTATAGGAAGGCATGGAACTATAAGAATAATTTGAAGAACGACGAGAAGATTGATTTCCATTTTCGGTATCCG
Organism: Coleofasciculus sp. G1-WW12-02; assembly: GCF_040219735.1. Lineage (NCBI taxonomy): Bacteria > Bacillati > Cyanobacteriota > Cyanophyceae > Coleofasciculales > Coleofasciculaceae > Coleofasciculus > Coleofasciculus sp. G1-WW12-02. The sequence goes on from NZ_JAVJRX010000178.1 coordinate 61,065, forward strand.
ACTCAGACGGCTGAACCCTCTCATTGCGGATTGGCGCAATACAAGCTTCATCCTCTGCACACTGATACCCCGATCGCAATGCCTCATTACATGCGATAAGATGGTGAGCAAACGTGAGATCCTCCTGTTGGACATCGGGCAGTCGATCCGCTTGCTGCTGGTTATTAATCACTGCTCCAGAAGGTACATATTTCCCCGGCGGAATTTCCACATCTTGCACCAAGGCATGCATCATAACGATACAGCCATGACCGACGCGAGCATTAAACACGGTGGAGCGAAAGCCAATAAAGCAATCATCTCCAATGAAAGCTGGACCATGAATTAGGCATAGATGAGTGATAGAGGTATTCTTGCCAATCCAGACCGAGTAGGATTTTTGGTCATCTCCCATCACTCGCCCATCTTCTAAGCCATGAATCACCACTCCATCTTGAATATTCGAGCCAGCGGCAATGTAAAATGGTCCACCTTCGTCTGCTCGAATGGAAGTCCCCGGAGAAATCAGGACATTTTCGGCGATTTTGACATCTCCGATAATGTTAGAAAACGAATGGACGTAGGCACTTTCGTGAATTTGGGGTTCCGCCAAACTTTTTGACCAAGGGGTCGGGGGTGCCGCGTAGCTACGAACTACCATGATAATATTTTCCTGCCTTTGACAACGTATATCAACGTTTTGTTTTCTGGGATTGAACCAAGAGCATTTCATCCAAATTGCTCATCCAAATCCCTTGGATGTCTGCCCAAATGGGAAGATAAAGATCGTAGAATACTTATTGGGTTTCCCCGCCAAATCAGGGTTTGGGTCCTCTGTTTGGCGGTTAGTAATCTTAGACCGACAAGTGAGTCCGACTCAGAGCTTGCTCGTAATTGGTGTTAACGATTTCGGATTACCTTCTCACCCCACACTATCGATATTGATCTTTCTTACTGTAGAGAATGTGATTATCTACACTAACCGTGTCGATAATCCCCACTACCATAGCATCAATAGGACGCTTATCACTTTCACCCACCTGACGTGCTGCGCTGCCACAACTCACCAAAACCCACTCATCCGTACCCGCACCGACGATATCTGCTGCCACTTCGTAGTTGGGTAGAGGTTTACCCTCCTCGTCTATAAACTGTACTAAGAGAAATTTTACACCTCTTAGGCTAGGTTCTTTACAAGAGCTGACCACTGTACCCCGCACTCTGGCAATTTGCATTTATCCTCCACTGCTGGGATTTTGGATAGTTGGATTTTGGCAGATTGAGTTTCGGCCCTCAAGGGAGATAGTCTTGCGGCTCCCCCAATTCCCAATCAGCCTTTCCCATTCTTTATACTTAAGGATAATTAAGGACGGTTAAGCGGACGGATAGCATTGGTGCTTTCCCGGAACTGTTCCACGTCTTCAGTGTACCGAATCGGCAGCACGTACTCTAGGTTTTCATGGGGACGGGCGATAATGTGAGTGGATAGAACCTGACCCCCATTGACGCGCTTGACGTTCTCTACACCAGCGGCGACGGAGGCTTGGACTTCCGACACATCGCCCCGAACGATAACCGTTACCCGACCACTACCAATTTTTTCGTACCCGACTAAGGTGACGCGGGCGGCTTTTACCATGGCGTCAGCGGCTTCGACGACAGCCGGAAAGCCAAGGGTTTCTACCATTCCAACGGCGATTGACATAAACGTTTCTCCAAAATCTAGGGGTTTGTCTGTTTTGACGCCTAAGCAGCGCCAGGATTTAGCCCAATCTAAGCGTAGAGGTATCGCTAATAGGCTCGGAATTGTTCCACGGCTTCGCTATATCGAATCGGTAGGACATATTCCAAGTTTTCGTGGGGACGGGCAATGATGTGGGTTGATACGACTTCACCCCCATTGACCCGATTAGCCGCTTCTACGCCAGCGGCGACGGAGGCTTGGACTTCTGAGACATCGCCCCGAACAATCACCGTGACCCGCGCACTGCCAATTTTTTCATACCCGACTAAGGTGACACGGGCGGCTTTCACCATGGCATCAGCGGCTTCGACGACAGCCGGAAAGCCTTTTGTCTCAATCATTCCTACAGCAATTGGCACGTTGATTTTCTCCTTGCAACTACGTTGACGATGAGTCAGCCCATCCCGGTTGGGCAAAAATTTGGACGGGAATGCCGAATTCTAGCCATAAATTACTAGCCAAAATCAAGCATAGAGAAGCTTGGCACAATTGACAATATAAATTATTATGATAATTCTTAATCAAACTGTTTAATAAAACTTAACGTTATCGCGATAATAATCGAGAGGTTAGGCAAAATTCTCAGCTTTTGCCAAAAGTTGGCTTTGTTTTATAATTTTTTGATAATCTTTCTATAAGTTGAATGATTTATTTCCAGGCGTCGTGGTAATCACCTCATCTCAAGCTGGGGCAACGGGTTAGGACAGAAGAACCGAAGCAGGGAGAGAAGGTCAAGCGTCTCTAGTATAAGCTCAGTTTATCACTTTGATTAAGCTGACTTTTAAATAGAGGGACTCAAACGGTGAGCACGAGAAGAGAATCCCCCTGTTAATAAGCAAAATTCTGTATCTATATGATCAACCAACGAGGTATGCAAGCGGGATGACAGAGTTTCTGAATCAGACAATTTGGTTAGTACCATTTTACGGGTTAATTGGCGCAATTTTAACCCTACCTTGGGCAACAGGTGTGATTCGTCGCACAGGTCCCCGTCCGGCTGCCTATTTTAACATATTAATGACGATTGTTACCTGTATTCACGGCGGAGTGATTTTTCGGTCTGCCGTAAATCAGCCGATGGTGAACGAGTTTGTGTTCGACTGGCTACAAGTCGGCGGCGTCAATTTCTCCTTCGCCCTAGAAGTGTCTCCCGTGAGTACAGGCGCCGTAGAGGTGGTTACCAGCCTCAGCCTATTGGCGCAGCTGTATGCCCTAGGCTACTTGGAAAAAGACTGGGCATTAGCTCGCTTTTTTGCCTTAATGGGATTCTTTGAAGGGGCGATGAGTGGGATTGCGTTGAGTAATTCCTTACTTTTAAGCTACGCCCTGTTGGAAACGCTCACCCTCTCCACCTATTTACTCGTCGGCTTTTGGTATGCTCAACCCTTAGTGGTTACCGCTGCACGAGATGCCTTTCTCACTAAACGGGTGGGAGACATGTTGCTGTTAATGGGGGTGGTGACACTGGCAAGCCTCGCCGGTAGCTTAGACTTTAATAACCTATATGATTGGGCAGGAACCGCAACCCTCTCCCCCGTCTTCGCCACGTTACTGGGACTTGCCTTAATCGCTGGCCCTTTGGGGAAATGCGCTCAATTTCCCCTGCATTTGTGGTTAGATGAAGCAATGGAAGGACCAAACCCCGCCTCCGTCTTGCGGAATTCGTTGGTTGTCTGCTGTGGGGCTTATGTGTTGATTAAACTGCTGCCGATTTTAGCCCTATCCCCCGTCACCTTATCCGTGTTAGTGGTGATTGGCACAGTGACGGCAATTGGTGCATCCTTAGTCGCTATTGCCCAAGTTGATATTAAGCGATCGCTCTCCCATACCACCAGCGCCTATTTAGGGTTGGTGTTTATCGCCGTCGGAACCGGACGCGCTGATATTGCAGCGGCGTTACTCCTCGCCCACGCCTTTGCCAAAGCCCTATTATTTATGAGTACCGGTTCGATTATTCTCACCACCAGTAACCAAAATCTCACCGAGATGGGCGGCTTGTGGTCACGGATGCCCGCGACAACCACTGCCTTTGTCGTCGGAACGGCGGGGATGATTGGGCTATTGCCCCTAGGGGGGTATTGGGCATTAAGTAAAGGCATCAACTCCCTGTGGACTGATTCACCCGGATTAGTCGCCACCTTTATCGTGGTGAATGGAATTACCGCCTTAGGACTAACCCGCGTCTTTCGCTTAATATTCTTAGGCACTCCCCAACCAAAAACCCGCCGCACTCCTGAAGTCGCCTGGCCCATGGCGTTTCCGATGGTGGGGTTAACTCTGATTACTCTGATTATGCCTTTGTTGCTGCAACAATTAAACTTGTTACCCCCTGATAAGTATGAGTACCTGGTTAAAGTACCCCAACTATTATTATTGGGTTCCAGCGTAGTCGGTTGTGCGATCGGGGGTTTAATTGATCTGCCCAGAACTGGACTAAGATCTATTAGCTTACCCGTGAGATTTTTGCAAGACCTTTTAGCCTACGATTTTTATGTCGATCGACTCTACAACTTGACAGTCGTGTTTGCCGTTGACCTATTTTCTAAACTGACCGCTTGGATTGATCGTCATATTGTCGATGGTGCGGTGAATTTAGTTGGTCTGGCTACTGTGGTTGGGGGTCAATCATTGAAATATAGTGTTTCGGGGAAATCCCAGTTTTACCTGTTAACGATTCTCATCGGCGTCAGCGTATTAGCAGTGTTAATGAGTTGGCCCCTCAGTCAGTGGGACTGGGAACGGTGGTTGTTTCTGAATGGGCAATAAAAATGTTGTCGGTTGTAGGGGTGGGTTTAACTATTTATGACTTAACCCAAGTGTGGCTAAACCTGATCTGATTGATTTGTTGGTATCAAAAGTTATATTTTTTTAACGCAGAGGTACGCAGAGGTTAACGCAGAGGTACGCAGAGGATCATGACCAATGAAAATGATTTGGTTTGCTTCTCAAGGGAAGCGAGTATGACGAATGACATAAGACAACTGACCAAATTATGCTAAGTATCTTAATTTTAGTGCCGCTATTAACAGCCCTAGTCGTAGGATTTTTGCCCGCTAGACTGATGGCAAAAGGGGCGCGTCAAGTTACACTCATCGTTGCTAGTGGTCTATTTATTTGGTCACTGGTGCTACTCGCGCAGTTTAATCCGGGTGAGATGAATCTTCAGTTTCAAGAGAATTGGTCTTGGATTGAGTCGATTGGGTTAACCTACAGTTTAGGCATCGATGGGTTGTCGATGCCCTTGCTGGTGTTGAATGGTTTACTCACCGCGATGGCGGTTTACTGTACCGATGAGGATTTAGAACGCCCTCGATTTTATTACACGCTAATTCTGTTATTAAATGCTGGGGTAGCGGGGGCATTTTTGGCACAAGATTTGTTGCTGTTTTTCCTGTTCTATGAATTGGAATTAATTCCATTATATTTGTTAATTGCCATCTGGGGCGGAAAACGGCGCGGCTATGCAGCAACCAAGTTTCTCTTATATACAGCAGCGTCTGGGGCGCTGGTTTTGGCTGTCTTTTTAGGCTTGGTCTTTTTGAGTGGGGCAAATACCTTTGCCTACAGTAATGTGCAAAACTTAGCTTCATTATTGCCTGTAGGTCGTCAATTGCTGTTATTAGGCGGAATTCTGATCGCCTTTGGGATTAAAATTCCTTTGGTTCCCTTTCATACCTGGTTACCTGATGCCCACGTTGAAGCATCTACGCCGATTTCCATGCTGTTGGCGGGGGTGTTGCTGAAGTTAGGTACTTATGGATTATTGCGCTTTGGTTTAGGATTATTTCCAGAAGCTTGGACAGTCGTCGCCCCCTGGTTAGCGACGTGGGCGGTTGTCAGTGTGCTTTATGGGGCGTTTAATGCGATCGCGCAACGGGATATGAAGAAGATGGTGGCGTTTAGTTCAGTCGCGCACATGGGTTATATTCTACTGGCAGCCGCCGCAGGGACATCAATTTCGCTGGTGGCGGCGGTGATGCAAATGGTGAGTCATGGGTTAATCTCGGCGTTATTGTTTTTCCTGGTGGGGGTGGTTTATAAGAAGACGGGTTCGCGGGATTTAGATGTTCTCAATGGACTATTGAATCGGGAACGGGGATTACCCTTGATTGGTAGCTTCATGGTATTAGCGGTGATGGCGAGTGCGGGAATTCCGGGAATGGTAGGATTTATTTCAGAATTTCTGGTATTTCGGGGTAGTTTTCCAGCGTTTCCGGTGCAAACCCTTCTGTGTATGATTGGGACAGTCTTAACCGCAGTGTATTTCTTAATTTTGCTGGATCGCACCTTTTTTGGTCGTCTCTCGGCGCAGGTGATTGATTTACCCCGTGTTTATTGGAGTGAACGGATACCGGCGATTGTCTTAGCGGTGTTGATTGTAATTTTTGGCATTCAACCGGGATGGTTAGTGCGGTTGAGTGAAACAACCACAGCGACGATGGTGACGAATTCACCAACAATGGCTTTAGGCGTCGAGGTGAGTCGATAATAATTGGGTCAGTTGTCTTATGTCATTCGTCATTCTAACGGATCAGTCGGGGCGGGTTTAGTTACATCTGGGTTAAGTCAGAAATGATAAGAGTCAAACCCGTCCCTACACACTCAAAAGTAATTGCTATGGTTATTAGTCAAAAGAAACCTACAAATCATCCCCTAGAACCTTACATTAAACGCCTGAACTCAGGTCAAGCACTGCTAGTAGATTCACCGGAGAATGTGCTAGAGGTTGTGGGTATTTTACATAGTTATGGTATTGTCCTAGATGCCTATTCCCGCAATCTAATTTATATTTCTGAGAATCAGTTTTTAGTCTTTTTTCCCTTTTTTAAATACTTCAACGGTGACGTTTCTTTCCAGAAGCTATTGCAGCACTGGTGGCATGATCGGATTAATTTTGAATATGCGGAATACTGTATGAAAGCTATGTTTTGGCATGGGGGTGGAAAATTAGATGCTTATTTAGATACGCCAGAATTTGAACAACACTGTGCCGCTGCGATTCAGGCAAAGTTTCAGCGGAATCCTTTTGTTCAAGGGATAAATGAATTATTTCCCGATTTTCTCACCGAACAAGTGCGTCAGATGGCATATTACAGTGGCTTGGGGCAATTCTGGCGGGTGATGAGTGATATGTTTATGGAGTTATCTAATCGCTATGACAATGGGGAAATTAAGACAATTCCGCAAGTTGTCGAACATATTTTAAATGGGTTAGTAGCGGCGGCGAATAAACCGATTACTTATGGCGTGAAAATTCGCGATCGCGAGTATGAGATAATTCCTAAATCCGCTGGGTTAACGTTTCTGATGGATACGGCGGTACCCTATGTGGAGGCGATTTTCTTCCGGGGAACACCGTTTTTGGGGACAGTTTCTTATAACGCCCAAGCCAATCAGATTCCGCCAGAGCAAGGTAAGTTTACCTATGGGGCATTATATGCCGATCCGTTACCGATTGGGGGGGCGGGGATTCCACCGACATTATTGATGCAAGATATGCGTCATTACTTACCCGACTATCTGCATCAAGTGTATCAGCGATCGCGTCGGGGAGAGGATGACTTGCGGGTGCAGATTTGCCAAACGTTTCAGAAGTCAATGTTTTGTGTCACAACGGCGGCAATTTTAGGTTTAGCGCCTCATCCCTTGGATACGGCGGAGCCTGAACAACAGGCAGAAAATCGGGCATATTTGGAAAATTGGATGGATCGATTTGTGACATCGCGGATCAATGATGTTAATCAGTGAGTTATTGGTTATTTGTCCTTCCTAGGAAATAATTCTTATCTATTATTATGACTCAAACTCTTCCAGCTAGAGAGATTACTCTCCATGAATTAGAAGCAAAATTTGGCATCCAGTTGGTTGAAGATGACCAATTCTTCCGAGAATGGCAGGACAATTTACCGGAAATTACTGACGCCGAGAAAGAAAGGTTGGACAGAGTAAAACTCAGTTATCAGAATTTAACGAAATACCCACCTCTGTTGGAAAACACCGTAAAAATGGTTGTTCTTTCTCCCTTGCTAGACTTAGCGGACTTCTACCTCCACCCCTTCCACATCAAATCCGAGAAGTCTGTGGCAATAGCGGAAGAAGATGAGGGAGTTATTGTCAGAGGAGAGATCGATGTATTGGCTTTATTAGAACAAGTTTGGCTAGTCGTCATTGAATCAAAAAAAGCAGCATTTTCTTTAGACGTTGGCAAACCACAACTTCTCGCTTATATGCTGTCAAATCCCGATCGGGAAAAACCTGCCTACGGACTAATTACGAATGGGAGTAGCTTCAGATTTATAAAATTAGTTAAAGGAGAAACAACTCGATACGCTGTATCTAAACTGTTTGATATTTTCAATCCAGGAAATGAACTGTATAGCGTCTTGAGTGTACTGAAGCGTTTAGGTCAATTAGCAATGAGTAACCAATGAGGTAGCTTTTTACCATAATGTCTGTACCAAGTCAAGAAAATGAATGTTTATACTAAACCTCTAAACAACCTGATTCAGCCAAGTAGGATAGGCACAAGACTGGTGATTTTGTAAGGATAATCCCTGATAAGTCTGACCTATTTCGCTAACACCCTGCTCAAATTCCTCCAAATTCATAGTGTCAACTTCAACAAGTGCCTCAAACGCAATTGTCCACCAATTCTCATTGTTAACTGTAAGCTGGGTTAATTCATAGGTAATCTCTTGGTAAAAACGTTGCGATCGCGCTTTCTTCACCCGCACCCATGATCCTTGCATCACGCCGCCTTTGGGCATTAGACTCTCAGACGTTGAGTCTTGACAACTCCACTTAATCCATTGTTCAATACTGCCTTCCCCGAAGCCACCAAATTGCCGCATACCCAATTCCGCCTTACGCCACTTAACCTCTAAACTGCCTTGCCGAAATTTAATATTCAGATAAGGACAATCGGGGATATAAAGATAGACATCCTCCCTCGTTTCTGGCAATCCTAATGTATCGCCTGGACAATCTGTGGCAAACCAATCGTTTACCTTTGTGGGGAGAATACCGCGATTGAACCAGCGTAGTTCTAACGTAATGAAGTCATTTGTCATTTTTTAGGGAACAGGGAATTAAAATTCAGCTCTAATCCTGCTGGTGGGCGAATTTATAAGCCCCGATAAACGATAGTGCGATCGCGAAGGCTAATAACACTGGGATAGAATACCAAGGAAACTGGGATAGAGGTAAATAAGCAGCCGCCCGTAATCCGGTACTGGCATAGCTGAGGGGTAACAAGTAAACGATAACTTTTAATGCCAAGGGTAATGTTCTCGGATCAAAAAAAGTTGCGCCCAAAAATGACATCGGTACAATCAAAAAATTGTTATAAAGTCCCACGGATTCTAAGGACTTGACATTCAATCCCACAAGTACTCCTAAACCAGAAAATACGGCACAATTTAGCAGTAACACCAGCAAAAATAAGGGATTGATAAAGCTGAAAACTTTACCTGTAAACAGAACCGCTACCACAATCACCGAACCGGATGTCATCAACCCACGCACGATTCCGGCTAGAATTTTACCCAAATACAGCGCTAACGGGTGTACAGGCATAAGTAGCGTTTCAGCAAACGTCTTGGTGTAAAGCCGTTCACCGCATATCGAAAAGGTTGTCCCACTGAAGCTAATCGTCATCGACGATAGGGCAATCATTCCCGGTAGGATAAACTCCAAATAGCTGTCACCCGCCGCCGATTCCATGGCTGAATTGAGGGTGCTACCCAATCCCAACCCAAATGCGATAATGTAAATCACTGGGGAGATGAGTCCAGCCGCCGCGACTTGCAGGATTCTCACCCGCAGCTTTAGCCACTCGCCCCAGAATACGGTGAGACTATCGGCGATGATGGTTTGCCATTGACTGCCTTTGAGAGTTTTGCTGAAGGGGAATGCGAGATTAGACTTCACAGTATCGATAGGATTAACATCTCTTCTTAATATTACTTCATAATTCTGGGCATCTGGCTGATGGTGTGAGGGAGATGGGGATAAAGCCATTCGAGTTCTCTCCCCTTGACAAGGAGAGGATGAGGAAGGGATGGTGCATAGAATGGATAGTGCGCTACAACGGTTATTCTTCCATAACCACCGGAAGAAAGCCTGATTAGTCATAACCTGAAACAAATTTTCCGGCTGATAGGAAATGTACCCGATCGCGTCCCTGAGCCAAACCCCAGAACCTTTGTGATGCAGAATCACTTATCCTTAGAATCAGAATAATCCAATGTCCTCCAACTAAAACCGATGAGTCTAGTCATACCGAATGACATCCTCCAAGCCTCCAAGATGACTGAGGATGAACTGAAGCTAGAGATTGCCATCATGCTGTACAAACAAGAAAAAATCAGCAGTGGCAAAGTCCGCGCCTGGACTGGACTGAGCGTAATTGAGTTCCAACACGAATTAGGGAAACGAGGACTTTGTATCAACTATGATGTAGAAGATTTTCAGTCAGATATTCAAACCTTGCAGTCAATGGGCTTACTATGATTGTTGTCAGTGATACCTCACCCATCACCAATCTGGCAGCAATTGGTCAGCTCGATTTATTGCGGCAACTCTATAAAACCATCATTATTCCGCAAGCTGTCTATAGCAATCCTATTTAGGGTCAGCGGACGAAGTTAACGAATGCGATTTGAGCGTTTTTGCATCCACCAAACTATTAGACCTACAGGAAGCGCTATGAGAACTCCCACGATTATGTGAAACAGCACGTCAAGGAAATTGTAGTAGGAAATATAAAGGGGAATGGCAGCTTCAGGGCTATCCGAGGGTTGATTTTTAGTGATGAGCATTTTTACAGGTTCAGAAGTGACTTGAGACGAGATACCACTAACGGCTAAACCTGTACTGACAACGGTAATGATCAGTTCTAAGCGTTGTTGTCGTTTTTGAGCCGCCGATTCCGTGGCGCGATCGCTCTCGGCTTGTTCGATGTCTACTCGTCCCTGGATAGCGGTTAGCGCTTTTTCTAGTAATCCGGTTCCGTGTTGGAAGTAGCCTAAATCTGATTGAATTTGTTCGGTGAAGAGGCGATAGTCTTCGTTGAAAAAGCGGGATAGGAAGCTGATATCTTCGGCTGGGGGTTGGCTTTGAATATCGTTGAGTTCTCGCCTGTAGTTTTGGGCGTTGGTGTCAATCGTGAGGCGGTAGCGGTCTAGTTCACTGATTGATTGAGAGTAGGATAAGTATTTTTGAGGGATATCTTTGAGGTATTCTTTGAATTGATTGAGTTCGTCTTGTGTGAGTTGTTTATCGACGGGCATTCCCTGGAATATTTTGTTGATATAGGGTTCGATGGCTTGATATTTTTGGCGAACTACATGATGAACTTGGCGGCTGAGTTGGTAAGCAGTGACAACTTTGTTTAAATAACAAAATAGATTAACGAAAGATGAATAGTGGGCGGTAAATTTGTCGTCGGTTTCGGTTTCACAGAAGACCCAAATTAGGATATGGCAGTAGTCTTTTTCTTGAGTGGGAACGCCGTATTCAAAAATGGGACTGCCGAATAGTTGACCTTCTCGATAAAACTCAGGGCAAAGATATTGATTCGGGATGAATTCTCTTAAGCAATTATCTGCCAGTTTCCTGAGTTCTTGGCGATTTTGCGGCGATTTCCAGGGCAACCACTGCTTTTCTTCGGTGTACCAAACGGTTAGGATTAGGGTTTGACCGAGGGAACTCCCGATTTCACTGGGCATTAAGCAGCCAGAAGGGTTGAGGAGTTCGAGTATGCTGAGGTCTAGGGGGTTGGTTTTCTTCTGATTTTCGTCAAATTCGGGACGGCGGAGGTTGAGGGCGAGGACGTAGGTATTGTGAATGCGGAGGGGTGTGGCAAGTCCAGCAATGGGTAGAGGTTTGCCATCTAGGAAGATTTTACTCTCAAAAGGGAGAGCTACATCATCATCGGTTTTATCTTTCAGCAGGTCAACTCTATATCCTGCTTGTTCTTCAATTGCGAGGGGTTTGGTAACGCCAAATCGTTGAGAGAGAAGGGTATTACATTTGTCCCAGAGTAGGTTTGGTGGCTGGCTGTCTTTCAGGTGAAAGGCAAATAAATGGACGTTGGGGGCATAGACTTTTCTAGCCATTGCTCTTGTCTGAGTCAGGTTTTTTTGACTCGGATTTGAGTTTGTCTTTAACCTGCTGGCTCAATTCTTGGAAGAAGTTGGTGGTGCGAGTGGATTGATTGGCTTGGGAGGGTTTGACTTTTTTAAGTTCGCGATCACCTTCCTCCAAGTTTTCGAGTTCATCACGAATATGAGGATGAGTGATGTAGAAATTATTCAGAGTTTCCTCAGCCTCATCGTCTGAAAGTGTTTGTATTTGGGATAGCGTATTATCCAAGTCTTGTAAGTCTTGGGTAGTAAATAGGTCAGATTTTGTTTCGAGTAGGGATGGTAAATAGGGAAGGAGATCGTCATCAATCATGAGTTATTGTCCGATAGCACAGAAAGCTGCCCAGTGGTAGGGAGAATGAAAAGGTTGTTCGTGAGAAGCGCGGCGGCTTAGTTTTTTCCGAATGGGTTTAGTTAAATTTTCGTCTAGGTTTAAGCTATTTGTCCATGTCTGTAGTTCGGCTGTCGTGGCATCTCGGAGCCAGGTTTGGGCTTGGTTGAGGGCAAGGGCGACGGTTGAGCCGGATTTGAGATTCTGATAGAACTTAATCATTAACAGGGCTGTCGATAAGTCGTTTACTCTCCAGAGGGAACTAACGACGCTGGGAGAACCTGCGATGAGGAAGCCACTGGGTAAGCCTATGTATTCGTCACTGGTGTTGAAGAAATCAATCAATCCGGTTTCGCAAGCTGAAAGGGTGACAAGGCGACATTGTTCTAAGTTGAGGCTGAGGATGGCATCGAGGGTGAGGCACTGGTTCAAGTCATGAGTTTCACCTTCGCGCACATTGAGATAACGTGCTGTATCTGGGTTAGCGGGTGTAGAAGCTAGGGAAGCATTGGCTAGGATAAGCGCAGATTTGCGGGCATTGCTTGGGTTAAAGTAGCCGTGACAGCTAAAGTGGGCGCAGTGGATTGCGTTCAAGTTTGTGTCATTGATGGCTGTTAATGTTGCGGTTTCTTTTTCGAGGATATTAACGGGGTTAAAGTAGTCTGTGATGGCTTGCACTTCCAAATCGGTATAGGCAAGGTCGTTTGTGGGGTTTTGGATGGCAAATAGGTGGGTAAAGTTGGGGCGTTTTCGTTGTTGTGCTTGGAGCAAGAGTTGACAACTGGGTGCGTAGCTGACACCGTTGGGGAAGCGATCGAGTAAGCAAACTGTTTTACCGTTTTGGGAGAAGGGCAAGGCTTGAATAGGAAGTAGATGCAGAAATGTATGGGGAATAAGAACCAGGCGCGAACAAGTCTTTGGTACTAGCGGGAGGATGTCCTCTAAATGCAGAATCTCGGCAAGACGACTGAGGCGAGAAGCGAGGCTATTTTCCCACTCATCTTTTGTCTGATAATACGCCTTTAGATACTCGTTAACCCAATCTACAACAGCATCCCTCTGCTCGGCTGCGTTGGCTATCTTCAAGCGTTGCAGACTATTGCGGGTGATAATAAATGTTTCAAAACCTGTATCGGTTATATACCACTCAACGACGGTGGTATGCTTATCCAAACTTGCCTGGAATTGGTCAAGCTTGAAGCCATAACCAATGCGTAGGTGACGGTTTTGTAAGTCGTTACCCTGTTGTCGTAATTGCTGTAGATGTTGTGCCAGGGCTGTTGAGTTTTCGGCTTTGCCATTCTGGAGTTGATATTGACCGCTTGCGATTTCATCTCGAAGTTGTTCGAGTTGAGTGACAACTTCTGAGGGAAAGATGGTTTTGAGGTCACGCTCAAGAATCAGTTCAACTAAGTTGCGGGTTTTACTCCGTTCAGCATACTCTATGGCTTCAGTGATGTTATCCAGTTCCAGACAAACCTCTACCATGCGACAGTAAAGTACGCTCCATTCTTCGGCTTGTTTGCGTTTGCTTTCATCGCCAGAAACAATTTCTCCTCGCAACAACTCCACGGTTTCAATGGCACGATTAAAGCTTGTGTAAGCTTCAATAAACTGTTGGACGTTTTGGTAAGCAATACCTAAATGGAATAATGTCTGAGCATGGTTTTTTGGGAAGGCATCTTGAGTGCGAACTTGTAGGGCAGCTTGATAAGCTTTGATCGCGTTGTCTAGATTTTGTTCTCGGTCACCCTGAATTCGCTTGCAGAAACTATTGCCAAGATTATTTTGGATTTCAGCCCATTGTTTAGGGAGCGTCTTTTGGCAACAACTGTGCAAGGCAGTTTGGTAAGCCATAAGTGAATCTTCTATATTCTGTTCTTGGTCACCGAAGATTCGTTCTTGGTATGCATTGCCTAAGTTATTGTAGACTCCAACCCAATCTTGGAGAAACGCTTCTTTTTCTTTGGTGTAGAATTGTAACGCAAATTTGTAGGCAACAATTGCTTTCTCTATGTTTTCTAACTGATCTCCTTTAATTCGCTTGCAGTAAGCATTGCCTAAATTAGTTTGAGCCATCGCCCATTGTTCTAGAAACGACTCCTTTTCCTTTGTGTACACCTGTAGTGCAGCTTGACAGGCATTGAGCGCGTCCTCTATATTTTCTACCCGATCCCCTACAATCCGCTCCCGATAGGCAACACCTAGGGTGTTTTGAGTTAGTGCCCAATCTTGAGCTTCAGGGTTCTGGACTTGTAGAGCCAATTTACAAGAAGCGATCGCGTCCTCTATATTCTGTGTTCGGTCGCCCAAAATCCTTTCGCAATAGGTAGCGCCCAGATTGCACCGAGTTGTAGCCCATTGCGCTGGAAATGAGTCGCGAGTAAAAATTTTGAGCGCTGCTTCGTATCCTGCAATGACAATTTCCAGATTTATTGCCTTGCTACCTAACGGAAACTTTGCAATCAAGTTGCTGAATTCACCAAGGCTAGCGGCAATATCTTGTGCTTCTCGAAAAGAAGCTCGTGATAGTGCAGTCTTCGCCCAACTTCGCAATAGTTGAGCAAAATTATCATCTAGCTTATCCAGATTTACTTGTAGCAAGGGATAAATGACATTCAAGTTACCTTTACTGTTGAAAGTTACTCGTAAAACTTTTTCTATGAACTTTAAATATGTTTGGCGGCTTATTCTCTTTGTACTAAATCCTTTACCCATGTTGACATGTTAACCTCTTTGGGGACATAAAGTTAATCGCACAGCCTCATCTTGGCAGCACATCATCAAGTTTAAACGCTAACCTAGGCAACATCGGTGAAACAATGGGTTCTCCCAGTCGATATTGCTGTTGAACATAGTCTTCACCGACTAACTGACAAACTGTAATAGTTGGCTGCTTGGGTCTGCCAATGAAAGCAACGCCGCCTAATCCTCGGTAATCAACAATCCAATACTCTGGAATACTCAACAAGGCATATTCTTCCACTTTACGAGCATAATCAGTTTCCCAATTTGTACTGACCACCTCAACAACCAACTTAATCGAAGTTCCCAACGTAATCACAGGTTCTCGCTCCCATAATGGCTCATTCACTAATGCTGTCTCATCTAAAACCACGACATCAGGACGACGCGCCGTCGCCGCATCTGTAAAAGGTCTAACAATACAAGTGCGTGGAATAAACCAGGGATGTCCTTGTTTTTCTAACTCAATACTAAGTTTACTGGCTAATTTTCCCACGACTGTTTCATGAAGTCCAGTGGGTTCCCTGTCAATTAATTCTCCATCCGCCAACTCATAGCGCGGATTGTTGCTATAGTGAGCGATAAATTTCTCAAAACTTAGAAGTTGAGATGAAGTATAAACCATACGTTAACCTCTGAGTATATTGACAACTTGTTATACCAAATCCAGGTTAACTACCCATTGTTCTCCACCGCAGCTTAGGGTTAAAATATCAGCTTCCAGTGATAACTTAATCAGGGCGGGTTTTGTTGTTAATTTATTTCTGAATAGCTGAATTTAATCCCTAAACCCGCCCCTACAATTTGGCTAAATTTGCCCCTACAATTGGGGATAAATCCTTTGGAACCATCTACTTTCATTCAGTCAATGTTTAGCCGGGAGTGGACAGTTCTCAAAGTGAGGATCGTCCCCAGCCAATGTAATAAAGTCCCTCGTAATCCTCAATACAGGAGCTACCATAACATTTAACCACAGGTTCGGCAACGCGCTGAAGTTCCTCCGGTAAGAAGGGGTAGGCAAGATTATAGCCAGTAGTACAAACCCTGTTCTATCAAAGGTTGAGAAATTGTAGGGGCGCACGCTCCGTGCATTGGTGTCAACTTAAGCTAAAAAAGAAAGCAATACCTTGATCTGACCCCACCCTAACCCTCCCCTTTATAAGGGGAGGGAACCGACAGGAAACATTTCCCCCCTTAGCAAGGGGGGATTAAGGGGGGTTATTTTCAAGGTAACGAGATTCAACATTTCACACGGAAAGCTTTTCGCTCTAATGATTTCCCTCTCGTCTCTTTTTTTGAGACAAAGGTGTTGTTATTTTACTTATTTTGTTATAACATTGTTACAAGTAATAAATACATTGAATATTACAGAAGG
>NZ_JAVJRX010000179.1:0-87078 GCF_040219735.1 Coleofasciculus sp. G1-WW12-02
TTCGCCAATGTTATCGGTCGGTAACTATCCAAAAAGCACTGTTTCAGTGACCTTAAAACTGTTTAACTTTTCGGTTCTAGAGCAGTAGACTAGCGGGAGCATCTACTGGTAGGTCTTGAACACTTGCCGATAACGTAGTCAATTAAGACTTAAGCTGGTCAGAATGGCTTGTTAGATTTCTCTTTCAAGCCTCATGCCTTTAGGCTGAGGTTCCTGACTAGGACTCAACTGCTATTGCCTACACCCTGGCTGTGGTTTTTTCCCATACTCTATTAATATTACAGCAGTTGGCGACTCTCTTAATACACAACCCTAACTCAAACTGCCAAGAATGTCAGCTTTTGTGTGAGTGATTTTTTTTTATGCCTATCATATTAAATAATTAAATCTCCCAGAATCGTGAGTGATGTACTCAGACTTTGCCTCTGGGAGATTGCCCTTACTCTAGCTAATGTCTTACCAAAAATTTATTTTGTATTACAAAACTTTGACATAAAATATCTAAAAGGGAACCACCAGAGCCTGAGTATGAATAGTAGATGCACCCTTTTTACCCAACCTCTGTTAACCATCTCTCAACCAGGATCGGAACCTGTAGCTAACAGAGGCTTTCTGTAACAACGGCGATTTGAGAAAATCTTTTGATTTTGATGCCGCTGTAATACAGTTGGGTCATACAAACCATCATACACAGTTTGAAACGTAAATATGGGTAGAAGTTTACGTTTGTTCATATTACGTTGTATTACGCAAACTTTCTCAGTCTGGCACAACTAAAGATTACAAGTATTTCTGTAAAAAGAGGCTTAACTTCTGCTTCGTCGCCTCTGGCACTTTGTCGAGGGGGGTCAAAATCGCGTACTTTAACGCTGAGTGTGCCTCGGATGGGGGCGGATTTTGGGCGATACGCCGCACGGTTTCTTGAATCACCTGTTGAGCATTGGTCGCATTGCGCTGTAAATTGCCAATTACCATTTCTACGGTTACGCTGTCATGATCGGGATGCCAGCAATCATAATCGGTGACGAGGGCTAATGTGGCGTAGGCGATTTCCGCTTCTCGTGCCAGTTTTGCCTCAGGTAAATTGGTCATCCCAATCACCGTTGCGCCCCAACTACGGTAGAGATGGGATTCCGCTTGGGTAGAAAAAGCAGGTCCTTCCATACAGATGTATGTGCCACCGCGATGGAGGGTGACATCGGTTAACTGCAAGCTAGCCACCGCTTCGGCTAAAACCCCGGCTAGTTGGTTACAAACGGGTTCAGCAAAGCCAATATGCACCACAATTCCATCACCGAAAAAGGTAGACACGCGATTTTTGGTGCGGTCAATAAATTGATCGGGTATCACCATATCTAAGGGTTTTGCCGCTTCCTGGAGGGAACCCACGGCGGAGGCGGAAATCAGATATTTGACGCCTAACTGCTTCATCGCGTGGATATTGGCGCGGAAGGGTAATTCCGTGGGCATGAGATGATGGTTACGACCATGACGGGCGAGAAAGGCGACAGAGGTTCCTTCTAGAGTCCCCACAATTAAGGCATCAGACGGTTTACCAAAGGGGGTATCGAGTTGCACCTCTTGCACATCTTTGAGGGCATCCATTTTGTAAAGTCCGCTACCGCCAATAATGCCAATTGTTGCTTGTGCCATGATGCCTACCTTTTGCTGCTACAATGCCCAGATATTGTATCGGGAAATGGGTCGCGATCGCTCAATTTGATTGGTATTGGCGTGCTGCATTTTCTGATATCAGATTGTATTGCGATCGCGTCTGGGCAAGATAGTCTAAATTAATCCCGATCAGGGATTGAAACCTCCTACCGTTCATTTCCCCAACTTCTGACGCAAACGACTCACTAAAATATCCACTTCTGGTAACTTCAACCGAGTCACCAAAACCGCAAAAATCCCCAACGCCACCGACATCGCCAAACTAAGCTGTAAAACTTGCAGTAGTAAATTCCCACTCCCAAAAACCTCTTGCCAACCCCAGTTAACCGCCCAACTGCCCAATCCAGCCACAAAACTACTCAGAGCCAACGCCACCAGCGCCATTCCCCATTCCCCTAAGGGTAAGCCATGCAGCCGACGATTCAGCACCCACAACAGCCAGCCCATAGAAATAATATTGACGCCAATCGTGGCAAAAATTAAACCCGGTGTCGCAAAAGCATTCACCAACAAATAATCCAGCACAGCATTAATAAAGATATTGGCAATACTGATCCGAAACGGCGTCTCCCCATCCCCCAAGGCATAAAATACCCGCACCAAAACATCCCGTGCTAAATAAAAGAACATGCCGAATCCATAAGCCATCAGTACCGGGGCGACAATCTGGGAAGCCTCCGCACTAAAGGCATAGCGTTCATAAATCACTCGGACAATTGGCACGGATAGGGAGATAAAAATAGCCGTCAAGGGTAACATCGTCAAAGCCGTAAGCAGTAATCCCTGACGAATCCGCACTTTCAACTCCGCCCAATTCTCCGGCGCCGCTAACCGGGAAAATACAGGCAGCATCGGCACCAATATCATATTAGAAATAATCCCCAGAGGCGTCAGTACAATAAAGTTGGAATAGCGCATCGCCGCCGCCGCATTGGGGATAAATGAGGCGAAAAATAGATCCGTATACACATTGATATGTAGCATCCCAGAGGATAGCGTCGCCGGTGCCATAACGCGCATCACCTCCTTTACCCCTGGAAGCTGCCAATTAAACCGTAACCGTAACCGCCCCATTCCCGATCGCGACTGGGCAATTAGTTGCATCACCCACTGCCAAATTGCCCCCGCCAGAGTGCCAACGGCTAAAACAATACTACCCAAGCGGATATACTCAGGCTGATTAACTTGTCCTCCAGAATACAGTGCCAATATCCCTAAGCCACCAATCACCGCCACACTGGAAAATAAAGGGCTAACACTGGGTAACCAATATTGATCTGAAGCATTCAGCGTCCCGAAACCAATGCCAATCAACCCCGCCAGAACCGCCAACGGTGCCATAATTTGCAACTGTTGAACTGCTAGCGATCGCGCGGGTTCCTCTAATCCTGGGGCGAGGATATCGATAAAGGTTGGCGCAAATAGAATTAAGATAATCGTAACCAGCAATAATATGCCACTTACCAAGGTGGTAACCGTTTCCACCAAGGGGGCGGCTTCCGATTTATCCCGTTTTGCCAGCACACTCACCAAGGCGCTGTGAAAGGGTCCATTAATCCCACCGAGTAAGATCAGCAGAAAGCCTGGAATCACGTAGGCGTAGGCATAAGCATTCACCACCGGACCCACACCAAACGCCGCCGCGATCGCTTGTTCACGGACTAAGCCAAAAATTTTACTAATCAGTGTAGCAATTGCCACAATAGAGGCAATTCCAGCAAGGGAACGAGACGGTTTAGACTTGTCAGACACGAAAGGTTACTATTTTTAGTGACTTATCCTATTTAATCCTGAATCGGGTCACACGCTTCAGGTAAATCTCACTAATTATCCACCAACACTTGCACCTCTGGAGTTACAGTAATCTAATCTGCCCGCACAGACGCTTCTGTGCCTTAACTACAATCTTTCACCAATCAACGGTCAGCCAATTGTATGTAAGGTGTTACATAAGGTAATCGTTTTCTTGAATAACACTGACAGCAGCAATGACACAAGTTATCCCCGCCCATGAACTAACACTGGCACAGGTTGAAAACCAATTCAATCTTCGGCAAGTTCTAGACAATTCCACCTTCTTCCCTGAAGCGCAGGACAATTTATCAGAACTCAACGATTTAGAAAAGCAAACCTTAGATCGGGTCAAAACAGAGTTTCTCTATCTCAACAAATATCCGATGTTAGAAGATTTGGTAAAAATGGTGGTACTTTCGCCCCTACTATCACTCGCCGGATTTTACCGTCCTCTGCTACATCCAGTCTTGGAAAAACGGGTAGATGTAGCGATAGAGACTAAAGAAAGAACGGTTTGGGGGCGAATTGATATCCTGCTGTTACAGCAACAACTATGGGTTGCAGTTGTTGAGTCAAAACAAGCCGGATTTGCTCTAAAAGATGCAACAGCGCAAACCCTATTTTACATGATGGCAAATCCAAATACTGAGCAACCCACTGTTGGATTAGTCACGAATGGTAGTCATTTTATGTTCATTAAAGTATTGTTCGGTGAGATACCCCAATATACCTTTTCCACAGAGTTCTCTCTATATCGACCAGAGAATGAGTTATATCCTGTCCTTCAGATTTTACAGAGGTTAGCGGCGTTGGCGACAAGGTAGCGATCGCGGATTTTTGTATTTGTTATGACTAACATTTTGCACCTGTCGCTGTCTTACCGCCTTGGGTTCAAACCCAAGGATCAAATCTCAAGTTGTCTAAAGACGACTAAATTCAGTGGTGGTGACAATAGGCAATAGAGAATCGTTGTAGTGTGAGCGTCTCGCTCGCTATTTTGTTGAGTTTTAAACCGATAAATGCTTAGGCTAAAGCCCTGACTACAAACCCTAGAAAAAACACCTGTATCAACCATGTAGGGGCGACCCGCTTGCACTAATGAACAACTGTAGTCCAGTCAATTGACTTGGGTCGCCCTTTCCCATCATTTGATATCGCGACTTCGTGTTACTATTCTGATGTTCCATCAGTCGATTGACGTTCTAGAATCAAATCTATTGCTATTTCAATGATTTCTTCTCGGTTAACCATAACACCGATTTCTTCAGTTTCATAGATTCCCTTGAACGCTTCTAGGGCTGCATTTCTCAGCGCTGATTCATAAGCATCCTGTAATGTTTCCCGTAATTCGTCTTCCGTTAAATAAGTTCCTTTTGCCTTATGGCGTCGATTCGTGCGTTGAATTTGCTTAACCGAATTTAATATAGAAACCTGCCAGGATTTCCTGGTGCGGTTTTCAGCAGCTTTTTTAATTAGATGCAATAATAAAATGATGCCATAGCTAAATATTTTATTGAGTTTATCGGATTTGCTCATCTCCTCTAATTCTTCAACAAGTTCCAAGGCTTCCGTAATTTTGCCTTGCTGGATAAATTCCTTTAAGGTTATGAGTTCTTCCATTCGCCTTTATTCCTCCGCTTCTCGATTTAGTTAATAGGTAATAATGTCGTACCATGACACAGCATCCAAGCCTGGTACTGGTGGCTGATGGACATCCTTATATTAATCCTCGAAGCCTTTTTAGTTGGGCTTGTGGAAAAGTCGGCTGATGGACTTCTAACTTGGCTGATGAAGCGGTTAAATGGTCAAAAAAAGGGCGATCGCGAAATCCATCCCCCCGAATCCTCTCACCCCACCGAATATCCAGAGACAGACTAACTCATAACTGACGCGATCGCACTTTCCCTTAATTAGGGCTTGCTGCACAACTCCCAAACCCTTAGCTATTAAGGCTTTGAGTGGCATTGATATTTGCTCCTGTTCAAGGAAAAAGGGTTTAACCCTTTTATACCCTTGCACCGCTATCAGGGAAAATGTACTATGGCTCCCCCAGCTCCCAGACGTAGCATGCTACGTCTCTACATGCTCCCCCGGCTCCCTACCCCCACCACAAGACTTATTCAGCAGACCCTAATTACCCTGCGGTTGGCGAAACTTATAGATATCCTGGATTACCCGTACCCAACCGGATACTAAAGACTCCAAGATGCGATCGCCTTTTTCCTTCGTTGCGAGTGTGGGATCACCCAATGTCCCACTCTGACTCAATTCTTGCGTCAACCAAGCAAAAGGTAACTTCCCCTCCATACTCAATAAACTATCCTCTGGTAACCCTTTAGGATATTCAGCAACCGCCCGTTCCATTTTCACCTGTTCCGGTAATAGGGATAACATCAAACTTGTTTCCGCATCCCCCGCATGAATTCCCAATTCCAACTCCTTGGCTGAAATTAAATCTTTTGCTACATTTGGCACCCGCCACGTAAACAGCGGAAACACCAGAAAATCCCCATACTTTTGATGAATATCTCGCGCCGCAATTTCCATCACCTGGGGTTGTCCACCGTGGGAATTCATCAGCACTAATTTACGAAATCCCGCCCGATAAATACTATCCGCCATCTCCATCAGCACCGCCAGCAACGTTTGGGCGCTGAGAGTAATCGTTCCGGGAAAATGCCAATGTTCATTCGATTTCCCGTAAAATAAATTCGGCAACGCATAAGCGGGTATATCTGGTTCTAGTTGGGCTAGGGCTTTACCCAGAACCCCGACACCAATCGCTGAATCCACAATTAAGGGCAAATGATGACCATGTTGTTCAATCGCGCCAACGGGTTGAATAATCACCACATTTGCCTTATCGGGCATTGTTTGGATATCTGCCCAAGTGAGATAAGGAAAGAAGCGTTCTGGGGGAATAAAACTGTGCATTTTAGTGTTTGAGTTCTTTGTATGGGCACACAGACGTGCGCCCGATTTAATCGTAAAATCTATGCCACAATTTTAGCTGTGTCAGTCCAGTAGTAGATGTTCGATTATTGAAATTGATAAGAACTCTCTTATCGCTCCTCCCATCCTCGCATTTTACCTGGATTCATCAACCCATACGGATCAACCTGTTCCTTAAACTGCACCTGTTCCACATCAATCATCTTACGTCCCCCATCTTCCAGAATATAAGTATGGGGATTAGCAATAAACGCCCCCTGTTCTTCGTGATAGCGAATAATCTCATTTAACCGTTCCTCCGTGGTATAGCGAACCAGTTGCAATCCGGCTGGAATCGCTTGACCATTCACCCGCATAAATTCCAAATGCATCATCACTTCATCACCAAAATGATCATACAGTTGCTCCACCCGTTCTAATGTAAAAAAGAAGGTTTGCAAATACGTCAGTGTCGGGTCAAGACTACGAGCATGTAATGTGGTATGATTCCAAGTAAACTCGGCTAAACTTGTGCCTTTGCTCCCCTCTTGGGCAGATTTTTGATAAGTAATTTCCCCGCCATACTCCCGCACTAATTCCTGAAACGGTTCTAAACAAGACTCCGCTATCATTAATAAAGCACAGTCTTTCCCATCGGGCAGATATTCCTTCAACCCACTAAAAAATGTGGGGATGGGATGAGCATGAATACTAATCAACTTTTTCACTAACCCATCTGCATCACCTAAAGCCTGACCAAAATGGGCAGCCGTGATAAAGTTATCGAAAATAACAATAACCTCTACCCAGGCATAAGCCGGGGCGAGAGGAACTTCTAACTCCGTAATAATCCCATTCGTGCCATAGGCGTGATTCACCTTCTGCACATCATCTCCCCGTAACTCAATCACACGGGGTTCATCCTCCAGTGTAACCACACGCACCGCCAAAAGATTGCCGCGATCGCGCAATTGCCCATAATTAATTGAACCAATTCCCCCACTTCCGCCACCAATAAAGCCACCAATCGTGGCACTACGATACGTCGAAGGCACCATCCGCCATTCCCAGCCGATTTCCCGCGCCTGTTTATCAAACGCCGCCAACTTCACCCCTGGTTCCATACAAGCTAAACCGGGCTTAATCCAACGAATCCCATTCATCCGGGTGGTATCCAAAATCACCCCACCGTGCAGTGGAATACATTGCCCATAATTCCCGGTTCCCGCACCTCGGATAGTCAGGGGAACTTTATGCTTGACACATATTTGTGCCACCTGTATCACCTGTGCTTCAGTCTGAGGGCGTACCACCAGATTCCCTCGCTTATCCCTTAAAAGGGGTTGCAGAACCGGACTGAAATGGTAGTAGTCTAGGGATAATTTAGCCACCTGAGTGGGCTCAGTAATCGTTTCTATCCCGGCGAATTCCGAGGCTAAAGCATCCCAGTCAAAGGATTGGGTAAGAGTTGAGTTCATTGCTGGTTAAGAATGGGAACAATAACAACTATTGATGAACTGCTGATTTTGACTTCACGTTAACCTTCTATCTTACCGTCCTCGTTCCCAGGCTTTGCCTGGGAATGCTCATCTTGAGGCTCCGCCTCCCCTACTCCTTTCGAGCTCTAATACCTACACTTTTGAAGCTGGGGAAGCTGGGGGAGCTGGGGGAGCTGGGGGAGCTGGGGAAGCTGGGGAAGCTGGGGGAGCTGGGGGAGATAAAAATAGGTAATCTTCTACCGGGAAGGGAGTAATAAGACACTCTAGGACTTCTGATAAGCGCGAATCATTGCCTGAGTGCCCTGTTCCCCTCCCGTACCGCCATCAAGCTGTTGAACCATCTTAAACAAACGCTCAGCAATATCCACTCCTGGCAATTCCTGACCCGATGAATTTAACGTCTCGGCTACCAACCTTAAATCCTTAAGGATATGCTTAATCATAAAACCCGGTTGGAAATCCGACGCCGCAATTTTCGGTCCCAAATTCGACAGCGCCCAAGAACCAGCCGCCCCCGTACTGCAAACCTCTACAATTAAGTTCGGGTCAATATCCTGGTGCTGTGCCAACTGCATCGCTTCACACAACGCCACCCCATGAACCGCCGCCAAAACCTGGTTACAAAGTTTGACCGCTTGACCACTCCCCATCGGTCCACACAGGCGAATGGTTTTACCCAAAACCTCCAACAACGGTTTACTTTCCTGAAAATCCTCAGCATCTCCGCCAACCATAATCGTCAGTGTGCCATTTTTTGCACCAATATCACCCCCAGAAATTGGCGCATCCAAAAAGCGCAACTTATGGTTTTGCAGTTGAATGCCTATTTCACGCGCCGCCTCTGGACCAATCGTACTGGTATCAATCACCAGCGTACCTGGACGCGCTGATTCGGCAACGCCTCCCGTTCCCAAAAGGACTTCTTTGACATCAGGAACGTCACTCACACAAGAAAAGACAATATCTGCTGATGCGACAGCCTCACGAATAGAAGACACCACTGATACCCCAGCCTGAGCCGCCATCTCGACACCAGGACGGTTAGGCGTTCGATTCCACGCCTTAACCAAGTAACCCGATGGCGCCAAATTTGCCGCCATAGGTCCCCCCATGACGCCGAGTCCGATAAAGGCAACCTGTTGATTCATATCTATTGACTCCATTGTCTGTACTTCTGATAAGTTGCTCTTGGTGTCATGCCTTTGTCATACTAGAATCTCTTGGAAGAAAATCGGCGAGTCTCAGTTTCACGCCAATCATCGAGTTGGTTTGCCAGAAAAGCTACAGGAAATAAGCAGTACTGGGTAAGCCGACGTAATCGAAAATAATCTATAAAAATAACCAGAATACTTTAGAAATACTATGGTAAATCCCAGCGAGATTCAAGATTCCACCCTTCAAGAGCGACAACTCGCTCATCAGCAGGTTGGGAAAATGGCGTTCGCCCTATCCATTGGCATCACGCTAATTTATCTGGCATTTCTCAAACCGGGGATTTGGGGCTTTGATGGCAATGACATGCTGGATGTTTCCAAGTCATTAGTTACCGAATTTGATTTTAGCGTGCCGCCCGGTTCCGGAGCATTAGGTCGCGATGGGCAATATTACTCAATTCGATATCCATTATTACCGATTATTGCCACACCCTTTGTTGCCGTGGGACTGGTGTTAGGTCACTGGTTCAATATACCGACGAACTATTCATCGGCAGTTTGTGCCTTAGTTGTATCTGTCTTATTAACAGCTTTAACCACATCACTTGTGGCTTTGTTGGCATTGCGCTTGGGAAGCAGTCGCACGGGTGCGTACTTAGCCGCCTTATGTTTTGCCTTGGGTACGACAGCGTTAGTCTATTCCAGAGAGTTCTTTGCCGAACCCCTACTCTCATTCATCACCGCCTCCAGCCTCTATCTCGCCCTAGGAAAAACCAGTCGTGAACATGCGGGTGCGAGTATTCTTTCCGGCTTAGCCTTGACCGCTAAACCTGCTGGTATTGTCATTGGACCGGTGTTGTCCGCCTATCTCCTGCTCAAGCGGTATCCCCTGCGGAATGCTCTAGGTCCCCTACTCGGTACAATTATGGGGTTCATGCTGTTCATGGCTTATAATTACCTGCGGTTTGGTAGTTTACTATCCAGTGGACAAAATGCCTCGAAATTTACCCTGGACGGAATGCTAGAACGATTTATCGGTTTGATCTTGAGTCCCGGCGCCGGGGGGGGGTTAATCTGGTACTGTCCGCCGACAATTCTGGCAATTATTGGGTTCCGCAACGCTCTCAAATCTAAACCCTTAGAAGCCTTAGC
This sequence comes from Coleofasciculus sp. G1-WW12-02, assembly GCF_040219735.1. Lineage (NCBI taxonomy): Bacteria > Bacillati > Cyanobacteriota > Cyanophyceae > Coleofasciculales > Coleofasciculaceae > Coleofasciculus > Coleofasciculus sp. G1-WW12-02. Next base: position 10,205 of record NZ_JAVJRX010000179.1, read on the forward strand.
CATTGTGGGTATATTTGGTGGGTATTGGCTGCTCCATTCTTTTTGGGAATTTGGCGGCTGGAGTTGGGGACCTCGATTTTTAGTTCCCGCACTCCCAGGATTGATGGCGCTAGTCGCACTGATTGGGAAAAAGTGGTGGAAGTGGTTAATTGGTTTGACGGTACTCGGGTTCCTCGCCAACGCCCCTACTTTGGTATCGTATTTCCAACGCTACTATGCCGAAGCCTTAGATGGAGGATATATCAACCGTGCTAGAGCCTTGTGGGATTCGCCCAGCTATGCCCCCTTATTCAATGCTTGGGGCGCCGCCTATCGCCAGGTTAGCAGTGCTTTAAGTACAAATATTCGAGATGTCCTAGGGCAAGTTGGAGAACCACCGCCCGGTGACCAAATGACCAGCGCTCAATTGTTACATATTGTGGCGGTGTGGTGGTGGGTATTGCCTGCTGTGGGTATCCCGATTTGGGTGGGTGGACTTTTAGCCGCCCTGTTGATTGGAGCAGGGGTTTGGGTATTGCGTTGGGGCTGGCTGCAAGCTAGTGCCACAGAGCAAACAAATTTGACCAGACTTAGGTAGAAATACCTCCGTTTAGGGAGAGCCGAAAGATGAAATTAATTATCCAAATTCCTTGTTACAACGAAGAAGCCACTCTAGGACTAACACTGTCCGAACTTCCCCGTCAAGTTCCTGGAGTCGATACAGTCGAGTGGCTAATTATCAATGATGGTAGTCTTGACCGGACGGTTGAAGTTGCTAAAGCCTGTGGCGTGGATCACATTGTTAGCTTTGATCACAATCAGGGTTTAGCTAAGGGGTTTATGGCGGGGATAGAAGCCTGTTTAAAGGCGGGAGCTGATATTATCGTGAATACAGATGCCGATAATCAGTACTGTGCGGCAGATATTCCTAAGCTAATTGAACCTATTCTACAAGGTCAGGCAGAAATTGTCGTGGGTGCCAGACCCATCCAGCAAATTAAGCATTTTTCTCCCGCCAAAAAGTTTTTGCAAAAATTAGGAAGCTGGGTAGTACGAATCGCGAGTAAAACCAATATCCCAGATGCTCCAAGTGGCTTCCGTGCCATCAGTCGGAATGCGGCGCTGCAACTGAATGTCTTTAGCCAATATACTTATACTTTAGAAATGATTATTCAGGCGGGACAGAAAAACATAGCCATTGCTTCGGTGCCAATCCGAACCAACGATTACCTGCGCCCTTCCCGTTTAGTCAAGAGCATTCCGGCTTATATTCAGCGTTCTATTCTCACTATTATTCGCATCTTCATGACCTATCAACCGCTCCAGTTCTTCACCGTCCTGGGGACAGTTCCTTTAGGCTTGGGGTTGATTCTATGCGTGCGTTGGTTAGTGGTATTCGATCCCGATAGAAGTCGTGCGCCCAGCTTAATTGTGGCAGCCATTTTCATTCTGATTGGCTTTCAACTGTTGATGTTTGGATTAATTGCTGACTTAATGGCGGTGAATCGTAAGCTTTTAGAAGATATCCAACTGCGGCGGCGACGCGCCGATATTGAAGAGTACATTAAACAGAAATTATAAATCATCAATAAAGGCATAGTAAAAGGCTTTTATGAAACGAAAAAGATGAAAGACGTAGCTTGCTTCTGCAAAAGCGAGTATAACAAATGACGAATGACAAATGACATCCCTGTTCCCTTATTTACAATGAATAGAGACCTGTTTGCCCGCGAAGCCCTTGCCCAAATTCCCAAACTTCTCACCCTGCTAGACCGCAACCCACACAGTCCCACTTATGGCTGTTTTGACCGCAACTTCTGGCAGTATAAAATTATTGACTTTCCTAGCGGAATGGCTCAAGAGTTTGTTCTGCCCCTGGCATTGGCATATAATACCCGATTATCCGATAACCCTTTCTACCAACAACGAGCGATTCAAGATTGGGTGGAAGCTGGAATTCTTTATGGGGCTAAAAGCGCCCATCCTGATGGGTCTTGTGATGACTATTTCCCTTATGAACGAGCCGGAGGCGCAGCGGCATTTTCATTGCTTGCCTGTATTGACAGTTATCAAGAATTAGGGTTAAATAACCCAGTAGCGCTGAGGTTTTTTGAACAACGAGCCGATTGGCTAGCCCATCATCAGGAAAGTGGACGCCTGACCAATCACCAAGCGTTAATTGTTCTTTGCCTAGACTTACTGTCTACCCTATTACAAACAACAAAGTGGGATAGAGCCAGAGTACAACGTTTAGAACAAGTATTATCTTGGCAAAATCCCGAAGGTTGGTTTATTGAGTACGAAGGCTGTGACCCCGGTTACCATACGTTAACGATTTCTTGTTTAGCGCGGATTTATCAACTCAGACCTGATCCCCGTCTAAAAGAAGCATTAGTCAAAGCGGTTGATTTAGCGGCAGAATTTGTGCATCCTGATGGCTCTTATGGAGGAGAATATACCAGTCGCAATACTTACAATTTCTTTCCCCATGGCTTTGAACTGGTGGGACAGTGGTATCCCCAAGCCCTAGAAATTAATGATCGCGTTCTGGTGGGACTGGCGAAGGGACTAGCTCCCTGCTATGCTGACGATCACATTATCGGTCACCATACCTGGAACTATCTCCTTGCATGGCGAGATTTTGTGCAAACTCGACCTGATCCCACCCCCCGTTCTCCCGGTCGAGTTTGGTTTAGGGAGGCGCAAGTTTTAATTGACCGCCGCCAAAACACGGAACTGTATTTAGCGTTAAACAAAGGGGGAGTATTTAAACTGTTTCAAGATAACCGTTTAGTCGCCTCTGATACCCAATTTTCCTTGCAAGTGTCAACGGGGAAAAAGGTGAAAAATGCTGTGGGTCATTTGGTCGATACCTATCAGGTTAAGGTTGAGGAAAATGAAATTACGATTGAAGGAGAATTGGGATGGGCAAAACAGAAACAAATGACACCCATAAATTTACTAATTTTGCGAGTCGTCATGCTGACAGTGGGTCGCTTCTTCCCCAACTTAATCCGCAAACTCTTGCAAAAAATGCTAATTACAGGCAAGCAAAAAGCGCCGTTCCATTTCCGGCGTTCTTTCGAGTGGGAAAATGGACAATGGCATGTCAGCGATGAGTTGCAAGGCAAGTCCTGGAAAGATGTGATCGCAGCGGGAATTGGGGGCGACCAAACGTCGATTTATGTGGTCATGAGTCGCACGTTTCAACGGGGGCAATTACAGCCCTGGCTAGATTTAACGAATGAAATTAAGAAACTAGATGCTTATGAATGGCTGCGATTAGATCGGAAATTTTAGAATTATGAATGTTAATTCACTGTTCTGTGACCAATGACCAATGACCAATGACTAATTCATGAAACGACTAATTTCAATCGCTGTCAGCCTAATTATCCTGGCGGTAATTTACTCAAAAATTGATTTTCCCGAACTCGTTGCCGTTTTTCAAAATAGCGATCGCGTCTGGATGCCCGTGAGTCTGGGAATGGTTGTTCCCCTGACGTTATTCACGTCTTGGCGGTTGCAACAATTGATGCCCAGTGGCTCTCGCTTGGGCTTTTTTGAGGCAAATCGTTTAATCTTAGCGGCAAGTGTTTTAAATATGGTATTGCCGTCCAAGATGGGAGATATTGCCAAAGCCTATTTCATGAAACAGCGCGGTCATTTAAGTGGGACTCTTTCGTTATCACTGGTGATTTTTGAGAAAGCTTGTGATCTTTTATCCCTGCTGTTATGGTGTGTCTTTGGTTTATTGCTCTATGACCCGAAAGATTTGCTATTTTGGAGCATGACACTGGCTGTGAGCATCGGTTTAGTTCTGGGAATTTTTCTGTTGTCGTCTCGGAAATTTGCTTATTTTTTCTTTGTCGTGGCTCGCAAGATTGCCCCAAAAAAAATGCGTTCCAAATTAGAAACGATGCAAGGGTCTTGGGGCGATATGCATGACTATTTCTGGCGCGATAAACGTCAACTCTTAAAAGTTGCCGGAACGTCAATTTTTATTTGGTTTTTACACTTATTACAAATTTGGTTCTTTATCCTAGCGCTTCAGGCGACGACTCCGTTTCTGGTGAATCTAGCCTTGTCTCCCCTCGCCATTTTAGCCGGATTATTGCCCCTCACCTTTGCCGGAGTTGGCACACGCGATGCAGCATTAGTGTTGTTTTATCAAGACTATTTAGACACCCCAACCGCCGTCGCGTTGGGATTGCTGTGTACCTCGCGTTACTTTTTACCGGCTATTGGCGGGCTACCGTTCCTGAGTCAATTTTTAGCAACAGTACGTACAATCAAGGGCAATCAAAACGATTAGGGCTGATTGTAACTCATATCACTCCATTTAGTGATTTAAATCACAAGTCTTCCGGACTACATATCACTGAAGGAGTGATCCAAATCCTAGAAGCTAGTAGTAATGCCCATATATGCTTAGCAACGCCCCCATGTTACTTCCCAGCAGCGACCGTTTACTGAACAGTCCATCTGATTGGTCGGAGTCGGACAAGCCATTGTCCCCTAATTTTGTTGTTAAGCGAACTCGGCAGTTACAAGCGTTGAATGAGGAATTAGCTGATCAAATTCCAGAATGTCAAGATATGGAGTTAGCCCTCAAGAAGTATCGTAGTATGTTTGAGGGTGCCGTCGAGGGTATCTTTCAAACGACTCCAGACGGGCACTTTATCGACTGCAATCCAGCGTTGGCAAAGATTTATGGTTATGCATCGCCAGGGGAACTGTTGGAGGAGCTAACCGACATTGGACAACAACTTTACGTTAGTCCGAATCGGCGTCGGGACTTCATTGAGAAACTGCGATCGCACGATGCAGTCACGGAATTTGAATCCCAGGTGTATCGCAAAGATGGGCAGATCATCTGGATTTGTGAGAATGCTAGGGCGGTGCGCGATCGCGAAGGGACATTACTCTACTATGAAGGATTCGTCACAGATATCACCCAGCGCAAACTCGCCGAAGAATCCTTGCAGCGATCGCAAGCAAAATATAAAGCCCAAGCCGAACAACTTGAGGAGACATTAAATCAACTGCAACGCACGCAACAACAGCTCATCGAAAAAGAAAATCTTTCCACCTTAGGCAAATTGCTAGCTGGAGTTGCCCACGAAATTAATAATCCTGTTAATTTCTTATGTAACAATTTTCCCCATGCTCAACAATATACCAACGACTTATTAAAGTTACTCCAACTCTACAGCAAATATAACCCCCAACCTGCACCAGAAATTCAACAAGAAGCCGAACAAATTGATCTAGAGTTTCTGATCAAAGATTTTCCCAAAACCCTGTCATCTATGCAAATGGGGGCTGAACGTTTGCGCCAACTTGTTTATTCCCTCAAAACCTTATCTGGAGCAGACGAAGAGCAATCGATAGATATCCACCAAGGGCTAGATAGCACCCTAGTCATGCTCTACTATCGTTTGAAATCCAAAGGAAACAAACAAGAGATTCAAGTATTCAAGGATTATAGTAAACTGCCTTTAGTCACTTGTTATCCTGGTGGGTTAAATCAAGTCTTTATGAATGTGCTGTGCAATGCCATTGATGCCCTAAGAGACATGCGTTCTCAACCCCCTAATGAGGATAGTGAGCAAACGATAACGCCATCTATCTGGATTCGCACAGAATTAATTAATAATCAGCAATCGGGGGCGAATGCCGTTATTCGTATTATTGATAACGGACCGGGAATGGATGCAGAACTCCAACAGCGAATCTTTGAACCTTTTTTTACCACAAAACCACCCGGAAAAGGCACGGGTTTAGGATTATCAATTAGCCATCAAATTATTGTTGAAAAACATAGAGGAAAATTCACCTGTAATTCGTCACTGGGTCAAGGAACAGAGTTTGTGATCGAAATTCCGATTTAATTACTTGAAAAGTGCTGTATTACTAGATTGACACTCTAGCGGATGGGCAACTTGTTTCAGTTTCAGATAAAAGTCCGAATCATCCGGCAATGGTGTAAATTGATCAATGGGGTGTTGCTTAGCTTCGCGACGTGACCCATCCACTGGCTCAGGAAGACTGGTATGATCGGGAGAAGTTAGGTCTGGTGGTGTGCGATCGCACTCCCCCGTCAGTTCCATTTCCGTTTCAGTTTGGGCGGGTGTTTGCGGCAGGGCTTCAACGGATTCCGTTGCTGATTGAGTCACAACAAACTCCTCTGACTGTGCCACTTCAACCGTAGAACTTGACTCAAACCTATCCAGGAAACTCCCCATCAAGGACATCGATTCAGACGTCCTATCAACGGGGGCGTTCAAATCTTGCGGCAGTTTGCGACAAATCAACCGTTCAAACTCATGATTAAATCGATAGATAGGCTGTTCTCGTCGCCCCCAGACGGCTAAAATTTGCTCAACGGAAATCGCCTTATACCGTCCCTGATACAAAGCTTCAATGACCGCTAAACGAATCCATTGGGCGGGATACTCCTCCAACCAAAACTCAACTAATTCTGTCGCAGAATATCCCCTCAGTTCAAATCCATAGTGACTGAGTAACTCCACGGCATAAAAAATAGCTGAATCTATCTCATTGGTCATTGGTTATTGGTCATTGGACATTGGTTATTGGTTATTGGACATTGGTTATTGGTTATTGGTTATTGGACATTGGTTATTGGTTATTGGTTATTGGACATTGGTTATTGGTTATTGGACATTGGTTATTGGACATTGGTTATTGGACATTGGTTATTGGACATTGGTTATTGGACATTGGTTATTGGACATTGGTTATTGGACATTGGTTATTGGGCGAAGCATTCGCGTTGAAACTTGATTAAAAAACCGATATATCTGTGCGCGAATGCTTCGCCCCTACGATACTACGATACGAATCGAATGTATGTTCTCCTGCCTCCCTACCTCCCTGTGTCCCTGCGCTTCCTCATCCTCATGCTTGAACAATATACTGGGAATTGATAGCATTGACACGCCCTCGTTGCACCAATGCTTGATACAGAAACGCCGTGGCATCGGCGCGAGTGGCGGCTTGTTTTGGGTTTAACCAGGTGGGTTTAGGATAATTGACGATAATGCCGGCTTGAGTAGCCGCCGCTACAGCAAATTTGGCATAGATGGGAATATTATCTTGATCCTGATAAAATTCCAAGAGATTTTCCTCTGCCTCTGGTAAAGACAGCCCTTGGACTAAGGAGACAATCAATTCAACCCGCCGTAAACTTTGCTGGGGGTGAAAAGTTTGGTCGGGGAAGCCGGAGAGGAAGCCACCGCGATAGGCTTGAGTAATGACGGCTGACGCCCAGAAGTTCGTGGGAACGTCGATAAATTGAGTGGCGGGGCGGATGGGTGTGGGGTTAAAGACTTTGACCACTAACGCCGCATATTGCGCCCGATTTAATGGGGCATCCGGTTTAAAGCTACCATCAGCAAAGCCGCTAATCAAGTTTAATCCGGCGAGGGGGCGAATAAAATCAGCCGCCCAATGATTTTGAATATCACTAAATGAGGGAACATAACCCTCCGGGTTGACGATATAAGGGGATGTGATGGCTGAGGCTTTGCCAGTTGAGACTAACGCCTGGTAAATTAAGGCGGCGACTTCGGCGCGGCTAATCGCTTGCATGGGAACAAGTTCTTCAGGGCGGGGATAATTCACCACCAATTGCCGTTGTGTCGCCGTAGCAATGGCATCTGTAGCATAGCTGGGAATCTGGGCGCGATCGCGGTAAAACAAAAGTATGTTGCCATTCCCACCCCCTAATCCCAACCCATTCACCACAGATACCAGCGCCTGTATCCGCGTCAGATTTTCCTGGGGGCGAAACGTACCATCGGGGAATCCAGAGATAAATCCCATACTCGCCGCCTTGCGAATCGCCGCCGCCGCCCAAAAGTTATCCGCCACATCGCGAAATGATCCCGATGTCGCCCCAACCTGGCGGGGTAAGTTAAAGGTTTTGGCAAGAATCGCCGCATACTGGGCGCGGGTAATATTTGCTTCGGGCTTAAATGTGCCATCAGGAAAGCCACTAATTAACTCCCGTTTAACTAATTCCTGAATAAACATACTTGCCCAATGATTGCCCAAATCACTAAACTGAATGGGACCCAGGGCTGATGCGGGAACCTGTGCCGCACCAAAGGTAACCGCACCGGAAATACGGGCAGGATTTAACAAGTTGCCCACCGAAACCAAGGTTAAAGACGTACTATTTTGCAAATCAATTTTGCCATTATTTTGCAGAATATTCCCGGCTGGGTCTTGGCGATTCCCTAAATCCGGTTGGGCAGACCCATTGACAATTAGCCCCCCATCGGTATTATTTTCAATCCGATTCCGGCGCAAGACGGGTTGAGCTTGGCGAGATAGAACAATTCCTGCCTTATTATTAATTAAGGTATTATCGGCAATTAAGGGAGCCGCATTATCACTTAGGGCAATGCCATACCCCGTGCGTTGACAGCGATTGCGCCGCAGTTCCCCTTTGGCATTTCGCACCAGAAAGATACCACTAGAGGCATTTTCGCTTAATTCATTATCCATAATTACGGGTTTTGCCGTCCCTGTGACAAAAATCCCCTCACGACCGCAACGGGTTAGGGTAGTATTGGCGATAATCGGGGCGCTGGATTCAATCCAAATCCCAGTTCCCTTGGTGACTGGATTCGTCACCGTTACCCCGCGCAGTTCGGCTTGAGAGTCGGCTCTGACGGTAATGGATTGAGCGCCAAAACTGGGGCTATCATAATCACCACTCCCCACAATAGAGATATCCTTGCCTTTACTAGGTTCGTCGCCGATGACTCGGATTCCAGAGGGAATCACAATCGGGAATTGCTCACCGTTAGCCGCATTGTACATCCCCGCTGCCAAGGAAATCATGGTTCCAGCCGTGGCTTGTCTGATGGCGTGGGTTAAGGTGCGGTATGGAGCATCCACCGAGCCTGTATTCGCATCCTTCCCGGTGGCTGGGTTGACATAGAGAGTCGATTGAACCATTCGTTTAGAATTTCCGATATTAAAGTAACCTATTTCAGCTTAAGTGGTTGGACTGGAATAGATTTGTTTTGTCGTGAGGGAACTTTAGCCCTCTCCAGCTAGACTTTAAAGCACTCTTTATGCTTACTACAAAGCCCTATTTTACCTGTGTCACGCCAGTAGAAGCTAGGAGATTAAACAAATGAGTTTCGATAATTCATCGGTGACATAATTTATCAGTTCCATCTGTTACCCCATCCGCCGCCAATTTTTCCCAGCCACTTCCATCAGCGCCATCAGGGAGAATGGTCTAATCTATAGTGCAGGATTTGCAAATTATTACGGTAGAGAATAGTATTGGGATGATTAGAGCCTAACCGTTGTTCAGCAATGGCTAAGGCTTCTAGATAAAGAGGTTCTGCTTCCTCGTACCGTCCTTGAAAAAGGTAGAGTTCTGCTAAATTATTCAGGCTAGTCGCAACATCGGAATGATTGTCTCCCAGTCGGCGTTTTCTCAGTGCTAAAGCTTCTAGAAAAAGCGGTTCCGCTTCCTGGTAGCGTCCTTGAGATTTGTAGAGTCCTGCTAAATTATTTAGGCTAGTAACAACATAGGGATGATTGTCTCCCAGCAGACGTTTGTACAGTGCTAAAGCTTCTAGAAAAAGCGGTTCTGCTTCCTGGTAGCGTCCTTGAGATTTGTAGAGTCCTGCTAAATTATTCAGGCTTTGTGCGATATCTGGATGATTTTCTCCCAGCAGGCGTTTTCTCAGTGCTAAAGCCTCTAGATAAACAGGTTCAGCTTTTTCATAGCGTCCTTGAGAATTGTAGAGTAATGCTAAATTATTCAGGCTTTGTGCGATATCTGGATGATGGTCTCCCAGCAGGCGTTTTCTCAGTGCTAAAGCTTCTAGATAAACAGGTTCAGCTTTTTCATAGCGTCCTTGAGAATTGTAGAGTCCTGCTAAATTATTCAGGCTTTGTGCGATATCTGGATGATTTTCTCCCAGCAGGCGTTTTCTCAGTGCTAAAGCTTCTAGATAAACAGGTTCAGCTTTTTCATAGCGTCCTTGAGATTTGTAGAGTAATGCTAAATTATTCAGGCTAGTAGCAACATGGGGATGATGGTCTCCCAGCAGGCGTTTGAACAGTGCTAAAGCCTCTAGATAAACAGGTTCTGCTTTTTCATAGCGTCCTTGAGAATTGTAGAGTAATGCTAAATTATTCAGGCTAGTAGCAACATGGGGATGATTTTCTCCCAGCAGGCATTTTCTCAGTGCTAAAGCCTCTAGATAAACAGGTTCTGCTTTCTGGTAGCGTCCTTGAGAATAGTAGAGATAGGCTAAATTATTCAGGCTAGTGGCGACAGAGGGATGATTATCTCCCAGCAGGCGTTTTTTTAGTGCTAAAGCTTCTAGATAAAGAGGTTCTGCTTCCTGGTAGCGTCCTTGAGATTCGTAGACTACTGCTAAATTATTCAGGCTAGTAGCAACATCGGGATGATTTTCTCCCAAACGCTGGTGGGTGACAGATAGACAATCCTTACGCCAAGGTTCAGCTTGCTCATAGAGTCCTTGACCTTCGTAAAAACGACCCAACCCAACAAAAGACCAAATTAAATCATCATCCGTCAACCAATCTTGTTGACTCGTCGCCGCTTCTGCAAGATGAGGAATAACCGGATTTACCGCCTTAATCTCTGCTAGTGTCGGCGTCTCTGGAATTTTATCTGCCTCCCCTACCATCACCCGACAAAAATCCCGCTTCAACTTATCCGCTATCCCTGACGCTTCCCGCTTACTAATCAAAAATTCCCGAATCAGGGGATGTAATTGATACAAATCCTTCCCTTGACGCTGCACTAAATGCAGATACACCAACCCATAATCCCTAATTTCCTCCCACTCCTCATCAATCTCCGCCAAACACCCCTCCACCAATCGCCAGGGAATTGGCGTAGCTGCAAATAAACTTAACCCTATCCCCAATTCCTGCGCCGACTCATCCAAATCTTGCCAACTCAACTCAAACGCATCTCTTACCCCCAATTGCGCTGTCATATCATCCTCTGACTTCGGCTTTTTCAGCGCTAACTGTTCCAACCGTTTTGCCTGCAACCGAGATAACATTTCCTGTAAGCATAAATCCGGTTTTCGTCCCAAATATCGCCCCACCAACTCCAAACCCAAGGGCAAATATCCCAACCAGCGACAGAGTTTTCGCCCTTCCCAGGGTTCCTGTTGCAGCCGTTCTCGTCCAATCAGCGATTTCAACAACGCCAGTGCTGCTCTGGGTTTCAGCACATCCAGGGGTAACTGGCGAATCGACGCCCCCAAGTCTAACCGCGTCGTGATGAGCATCCTAAACCGAGAAGCATCCGAGGGCAAATACTGCCGCACTTGCTGAAAATCCGTGACATCATCAATAATAATCAGCACATGTCCCAGCGGTACCCAATTTCGCCAGCAGTACGCCACCTGAAGCGGAAACTTTAACCCCTCTGGAATCGATAAGGGTAAATAAGTTCTGGCAAATTGGACTATCTGAACCCCTAAATCCACACCTCGCCCATCCAACCAGCACACCCCACCCTCATACACCGATTCTGGCGGAATGTTTTCCCGATGGGAATAGCGCCTAGCATATTGCAGCGCCAATTCCGTTTTCCCCACACCTCCCATCCCCGCGACAGCAGAAATGGCAACCTGCTGATTATCTTGTAACTGGTGATGTAACGTATTTAATGCCTCTTCCCGTCCAAAAAATTGATCGTGGCGTACACCACTCCAAGGAAGATTGTGAGGCGGATTTACCGTTACCCGTTCCGCTACGGGCGACTGTAGTCAAAAGTGAACGCCACCGCTAAAATCCTTGAAAGTATTGCCAAAAACCGCTTTATCCACGACTTCTGCAACCTTACCAAATTCCTGTTTTGTCGTCGGTTGTTGCGCCTGAATTGCTGCTTCTAGGGCTTGCAGTTTTGCCAAAATTTCCCCATTGGCATTTTCCTGCGCCGCCGTCGCTACATCTTGCACCGCTTGCGCCACCTCTTGATCCTGCTGCGCGGCGGCTTCAAGTTCCAGTACCGCTTCTCCCCAATCTTCCGGTTGTTCCTCAACCCGCGCCAAGGCTGCATCGGCGTTAGGAAATCGCGCTTTGAGCAATGTTACCAACTTCCCACCCTGGGCTAATGCCTTTTCACCCAAAACCTCGCCCGTTTTCTCAAATGCTTTGGTAATCACCAGAGTTGCGATCGCAGCTGCCGATAGCGTCAGTGGTTCCATATTTTTATCCTAAGTCACCGCCATAGTTTTATTCTAAATCAGGGAGTCTCCCAGCAAGATCCCCGATTGGAGACGTCGGAAACCTGTCTGACTTTTCACGTTATGTGGCGCCTCTGTAGGGGCGGGTTTCACCACTATCTTTTCGGTTGCACCCAGATTTTACTAAACCCGCCCCGACGTTGCATGCAACGTCTCTACAACTTTTTGGTTGCACTCAGGTTTCTAGACTTCCAGTGAAAAGTTAGGGGAACCTGTAGGGGCGCACCGACGTGCGCCCGATTTAATCGTAAAATCTATCCATTTTCTTGTAGCCAGTTTGATAAGTCCTCTAAACTATTGAACCCTAAAACATCATTTCCTAGATGTTCGACTTGTTCAAACGATAAGTTTTGAATCTGGTTAAGAATTTCTGGAGCAATTAAGCCAAACTGCCGCTCCAGTAAACGTAATGTCCATCGGATTCCTTCCTCTCGACGCCCTCGCTCTAATCCTTGCTCTAATCCTTGCTCTAATCCTGGCTCCAAGCCTTGTTCTAATCCTCGCTCCAAGCCTTTGGCTAATCCATCCTGCTCTGCCTGAATAATAAATCCCCGTTGGTCTTCGAGAAACATTTCTTGTTTACGCAATTTTTCCAATTCCTCTACACTTAAATTCGCTTGATTCGCTATATTCATCGCTTTATCCAGTTCTGGAAGTTGACTAAATGTGGGTGGAATCACTTCCAAGCTGGGAGCTTCTTTAATAAAGTAAATCCATTTATCCGTTAAACTGTCTAATTCATCCAGAGTTTTAGTAAATTTGGGTAATTCCACAAAGATTAACTCGATTTCCGGATCAGGATAATCAAACAACTCCTGTGTTTCCTTTAAGCCAAAGCGTGTCAGGAACCGTTGAGTTTGGTTAAACATAGGGAAATCAGTAATAGTTAAGGCAATAGCGGGTTTAATATAAGAGTATCCTTCCCCATACTTGAGTTGATTCGCATAAGTTTTGGTCAGGTTATAAATGACGCGCTTCTCAAAGCACGCCACGTTGAGTACCTGCATTTTAATTAAGACTCTTGACCCATTATCTAGTAAGGCTTTGACATCTAGATAGCTATCTTTGAGATCAACGACATCTCTGGGATTATAAGGATCAATGATTTCTAAATCCTGAATTACAGGATTGGCGTCATAAATTAAGGCGTTTAAAAAGCTAATCAAGATATCTTTGCTGTCGTTTGACCCAAATATTTTCTTGAAAGCAAAGTCAGTTTTGGGGCTAATAAATCTCAGAGTCATAATTCTTCAACCATTTAATCAGGGTAAACATGATTATATCGTTTCCGTTGCACCCAAATGCAACTAAGCTGTCACGCATTTAAGTTGGGAATGGGTAGCGAGCAAGATGCTCGCACTACAAGAATTTTGTCATTATTGATATTAAACTTTAAATGGCAAACAGCTTAGGCTTAACCGCCGCGATTTGCAGTTCCTGGGTGATTCCAGAGGTAGCTTTAGCGATGTGCGATCGCGTGACATCTTTGCACTCTACTCCTAACCAGGATACCTCTCGAACATCTCCCGATCAATTGATTCCTGAAGACAGTAATACCGAGACTCAAGATGAAACCAATAGCACTCAGGATATCGATATAAAAATGCTCATCAACAATTCAGAATACCCTTAAAGGGCATAGCTAAAACTCCCAAAATCCGGCTCACCTCATTAATAAAATAGTCGCGTTTATCAATAAAAACCCTCTTATCGCTTAACTTGAGAAATTTCCAATCCGTTCCTGTAGTTACCGCCCCATAAATACTCTCCCTTGGCTCCTCGTTGCTTTGGTTAAACAGTTGAGCGGCAATCATTTCGGCAATACACTGTGCTAAACCTGACTTAATGCTTTCATTCTTGGCTTCCACCAGGGTGAGAACGGGAGTCCGAATTTCATAAGATTCTGGGGAAGCGGTCAGAATATAATCACAATATCCATTTAAGCCAGCGTCAGGAGCAACATTGAACTCTGACCCAGAGAAAAAGCCAATTTTAAACCCAAAGTGTCGCCGCACGTCCAAAAGCACAGGGGTAATAATTAACTCAAAGGATTCTCTAACTTGAGATAGAGTTTTGAAGTCACTATATGCCATACTAATCGTCCTTGGTCATTTGTTCTTTGTTAAGAAACCAGCGATGTTATTTGTCACCTAATCCGTTTTATCATTGATCATTCATAATTCAGATAGGGCAGGTTTAGTGACATCAGGGTCACCAAAAACATGAGTCGTGGAACCCGCCCCTACACCCTCAAAACACGTCTTCCTCTATGATGTATCCTAGCCTGAGTGCGGTTGCTCTACTGCCGAGTCCGATTACTGACCCCGTTGCTGTCTTCTTAACCATTTTGGCAATTATGTTAGTCGCGCCACTCTTGTTTGAACGGTTGCGACTTCCGGGTATTGTCGGCTTAATTCTAGCGGGTGTGATTGTCGGACCCAATGTTTTGGGTTTATTGGAACGGGATAGTACTATCGTCCTCTTGGGAACGGTGGGACTGTTGTTTTTAATGTTTATGGCGGGGTTGGAAACCAGTTTAGATGACTTGAAATATAATGCCGATAAAGCGGCAATTTTTGGTTTAGCCACGTTCTCTTTACCGATGATTCTGGGTACGGTGGCGATGTTACTTCTGGGATATAGTTGGCTGGCGTCGATTCTAGTCGCGTCCTGTTTTGCGACTCATACACTTTTGGCATTACCTATCCTAACTAAGTTGGGATTGATGCGGACACAAACCGTAACCACAACCTTGGGAGGAACACTAATTACTAATGTTTTGGGACTCTTAGTTTTGGCGGTGGTGGTGAAAGCCCATGGGGGAAATCTGACGCTAGGGTTCTGGTTGTTTCTGATTCCCGCCCTTACTATCTATACGGTGGCGACGTTATGGGGCGTGCCAAAACTGGGGCGCTGGTTCTTTCACCGATTTGGACATGATGAAGGGGCGGAGTTTATTTTTGTCCTGGCGACGTTGTTTGTCGTGTCATACACGGCGGGATTAATTGAGATTGAACCGATTATTGGCGCATTTTTAGCCGGAATCGCGATTACCCAAATTATTCCCCAATTGAGTCCGTTAATGAATCGGATTCAGTTTATTGGTAATACCTTATTTGTGCCATTCTTTTTGATTTCTGTGGGTATGTTAATTGACCCGTTAATCTTAGTCAAGCAGCCGAAATCAATTTTAGTGGCGTTGGTGATGATTGGCGCGGAAATGGCGAGTAAGTTTGGCGCGGCTTGGGGACCAGGGAAGCTGTTTGGGTTTCAGTTTCCGAGTATTATGGTCATGTTTGGTTTGTCTATGGCACAGGCGGCGTCTACTCTGGCGGCGATTACAGTAGCATACCAAATTAAACTGGTGGATCAGTTGACGGTAAATGGGATTATTGCCATGATTTTAGTCACCTGTGTGGCGTCTCCTTGGATTACCGAACGCTGGGGAAAACAGGTGAAACCCCACGGACAACAGGAGCAGGAAAATGCTCCAAAAACGCCATCTTTGGCAAGGCGGGTGTTAGTTCCGGTGGCGAATCCGAAGACGGAAGATAATTTATTACAATTGGCGTTAATTTTGGCGAAAACGGCGCAGGGAACGTTACTTCCGCTGCATGTTTTATCTGATAAAACGGGACCCATTTCCCCAGAGGCGAAGATGCTGCAAAGCCAACTTTTAGCGGCGGCTGAACGAATTGCCCATGGGGCTGTAACTAAGGTGGAACCGATTGGGCGGGTGGATGATACGATTGACCGAGGGATTACTCGCACGGCGGCGGAACGGGATGCGACGTTGATTATTTGTGGCTGGAAGGGGTTTTCTACGACTCGTGAGAGCTTTTTTGGCAGTGTGATTGATAATGTTATCTGGCGCTCTCAGGTTCCGGTATTAATTGCCCGATTTTCCCAGCCGATTGAGAATACTGCACGAGTGGTGTTGGCGGCGACGGATCAGGAGACGGTATCGGTGACGTTTAAACCGACGGTGATGTTGGCGCAAACCTTAGCGGCGGCGTTGAAAGCGACGTTTCGATTGGTGATTGTGGTGACGGGAGTGGGTGAGTTTGACTGTCAGCCGCAAGAGTGGGGGTTGGCAAGTACGAGTGGGTTGGTACAGGTGCGGGGGAATTTTGTGCAGAATGTGTCGCGGATGGTGCAACGTCATGATTTATTGATTTTGACGGCAAGTACCCATCCCAGTTACCTTTTGGCGATTCCTACATTGGGAGGAGAACCGGAGGCGATCGCACGAACACAGCAAGACACTTCTATCATTGTCGTACATTTTCCCACGATTAGCTGAAGGAGAAGGTTTTGATTGTGTAGGGGCGGGTTTGACGACTATTTTATGGGCGCACGCCATGCGCCCCTACGCCCATTAAACTCCTGTTATAGTCGAGGAATGTAGAGATGCGACGGGTATACCTGGAGGATAGGATGAATCACTTTTCCAGTTTGATGTCTTTTTTACGCGATCGCAAGACATTTCTGACCGAGGTTGAGAAGAAAATCGGACTCGATAGTAAAATTGTTTCATTATTAGTGTGTAGCGCTTCGTTTATCGCGTTGTACGGCTTGGTGATTGGGGCGTCGAGTCATTGGCTGCAGGCGATTAGTTCAGCGATTAAGTTACCCGGTCTTTATTTAATCACACTGCTGGTTTGTCTGCCCAGTTTATATATTTTCGAGGTGGTGACGGGTTCACAGCGCAATTTTCGCCAATATTTAGTGTTGCTCTTAGCCACCACGTCAGTGATCAGTGTCATGCTTTTGGCATTTGTTCCTGTGGTCTTATTTTTCCTGCTCTCGGTGAATGATTACGAGTTTTTCAAGTTACTCAATGTGGTCATTTTTGCCTTAACTGGCGTGATCGGTATTCAGTTTTTCTACCAAAGCATGAAATTGCTGCATTCTCATTCTCAAGATACGGATAAATCCCGTAATCTTAAGGTTGTCCAAGCTTGGTTATTTCTCTACGGTTTTGTTGGCAGTCAGTTGGGTTGGTCACTGCGACCCTTTTTTGGCACGCCGGGAAAAGACTTTGCGCTGTTTCGTCCTTTAGAGAGTAATTTCTATGTGCATATTTGGAAAACTCTGACTCACGCTTTAGGCTTAAGTTAAGCAGAAAAAATCAATGACTTCGGGAGATAATTTTATGCTGAATAATTTAGCCGAATTGCCGATTACTCCAACCGAATTAGAGCAAAGCGCCGGGTTAGATCTGAGTGCGGGGCTAGCCACAACGGTTTACCGGGGCTTATTTTGGCGTAACTCCCAACACCTGCGATCGCTGCTGTTTATTGAGGTCTTTAGTTTGGGTCTAATTCTGATTTTTGTTATGCCTGTGGGGTTTCTGGCGGTGAAGCGATCGGGGAATTTGCCGAGTGATGGGGCGGACATTGCCAACGTCTTTCTCTTGTTTTTTTTTGGGTCAGTTTTGATTTTAGTATTAGCGAATATTTGGCTGGTGAATCAGGCAAAACATTGGAAGTCTGTAGCTAAGTTGCTACGCCAAGTGGATAAGTACAATCGTGTGGTTAAATCCCTAGCCATGCTGAATCAACTGAGTCGCACGGAAAAAAACTGTCAAGGGGATAATTCCTTAGAAGCGGAAAAGGTGTTGCGGACGTTACGAATGACTAAAAATAGTTTGCTGCAAGCGATGAAAATAGAAATTATTCGCACGAAACAAGGGGGAATGGCACGACCGGATGAATTGATGGTTACACTAGAGAATAATTTAACCAGTTTGGTTGCGGGAGAACTTGATCCGCCAACGGATCAGTATGGTTATTTGCTCGATGAAGCCCTGCAAATTGCGATTAGTGTGGAGCAACAAATGCGAGATTTGTAATCTTATACCAAGAGTAATTAACCACCAGACGGAAAATCGCCATGACTATCAACATCCCTCGCCTAATCCAAGGAACTGGGAGTGCGATCGCGCTAGTAACCCTCACCAGTTGTGCATTTACCCCGCCCCCATCTAATACCACTACCGTTCCCCAAACCCCACCCGACTCGGTGGATTCAGCCTCATCCCAGGATGCGACAGATCCCGTCGCTACACCTCAAGGCTTCCAGAAAACTACCCTTGTTGAAGGATTAGATCATCCCTGGGGAATGGCATGGCTACCCGATGGTGCCATACTGATTACTGAGCGATCAGGACAACTGCGAATTGTCCGCGATGGGGTACTCGATCCCACACCCATCCCTGGAGTACCAGAAGTATTTGCAGTGCAGCAGGGTGGATTAATGGATATCTCCCTTCATCCCCGCTTCTCGGAGAATTCATTAGTCTATCTCACCTATTCCCACGGTACGCGCCAAGCCAATCATACACGAGTTGCCCGTGCCAAATTGGAGGGTAACGCCCTCCAGGATTTAGAGGTAATTTTCCAGGTATCTCAACTGAAATCAGGGGGACAGCATTTCGGTTCCCGCATTGTATGGCTACCTGACGATACCATGTTAGTCGCGATCGGTGATGGGGGAAATCCACCAGTTCAACTCGATGGTGATTTAATCCGTAAACAGGCGCAGAACCGCCGCAGTCATTTAGGTAAAATTATCCGCCTCAACGACGATGGTACAATACCCAATGACAATCCCTTCGTCGAATCCCCAGAAGCTGATCCAGCCATCTGGAGTTATGGACATCGCAATATCCAGGGACTCGCATTCGATTCCCAAACTAATCGGATTTGGTCTAGTGAACATGGCGCCAGAGGTGGCGATGAACTGAATCTGGTGGAAGCGGGTCAAAACTATGGTTGGCCCCTCGTCACCCATAGCCGCGAATATTCTGGGGGAATTATTTCTGATCAGCAGTCTCGTCCGGGTCTGGTCGATTCCAAATTCGTCTGGACTCCTGCGATCGCACCATCGGGTCTAGTAATCTATGATAGCGATCGCGTCCCCCAGTGGCAAGGCGATTTATTTGCAGGGGGGCTAGTTTCGCGGGATGTCCGCCATATTGAACTCGATGAATCCGGTAATGTCGTGAATGAGACATCCATCGATATCGGTCAACGGGTGCGGGATGTGCGCCAAAGTCCGGATGGACTATTATACATTCTCACCGATGAAGCCAATGGACAACTGATCCGCATCGAACCCCAGCAACCGTAGGGGTTTGGTTACCAAACCCCTGTTACCAAACCCCTCAGTCGGGGCGGGTGCGAGTTACATCTGGATGCAACCGAAACGATAATCGTGAAACCCGCCCCTACACAATCAAAACTTCTATGCTAGAGATGAGTTGAATCAGCTTTCGGATGCAGCACCTAGCATGGATAGCAACCCCGCCCAACCTCGACAATTTCGCCGGATCACAATTTCCCGTCAACAAAAACGCCAGTTAATCCTGGCAATTCCCGTCACCTGTCTAGTCACCTCACTCGCCACATTTAGCTGGTTGCAATTCCAAACCGCCCAAGCCGACACTCGATTGCGACAGACTCAACAGGTGCGTCTGGAAACTCAACGCTTACACTCCGATTTACTCGAAGCCGACACCGCCGTGCGAGGGTATGAAATTACCCGCCGTCAAGACTTTCTCACTCGCTATGAATCCGCGATCGCACAAATTCCCGTCACTCTGGATCAATTGCGTCAACTCGTCGCCCAGGAACATTCCCAAACCCATCGCCTGCAAACCATTCGCGCATTAGCCACGGCTAGAGTCACCTTACTCCAACGCAATCTCCGACTCGTGAATTCCCAACCTGAAACCGCCACAGAATCCCCAGAATTTATGGCTCAACTGCTAGAGGGGAAGCAAGTCATGGATCAGGTTACCGATGAAATCCAGCAGTTTCTGGCAATCGAACAACAACAACAGACTCAACTCAACCAACAATTAGAACAACAGCGACAGTTTACTGGCTTTGTCTTGGCACTTGTAGCTGTTATCGGTATCGGTGGTTCCAGTATCGCCGCCTACCTATCCTACCGTTTAGAACAACATTTACAAAAGAGCGATCGCCGTTGGCGGGAGAGTGAAGCCCGCTATCGGGCAGTCGTTGAAAACTTCCCCAATGGGGCGGTACTTCTATTTAATCATGAATTACGCTATCTATTAGCAGATGGGAGGGGTTTAGCCCGTGTCAGTTTATCCAAAACCCAATTAGAAGGGAAAACGATTTGGGAATGCTTTCCCCCCCAAACCTCTACCCAGCTAGAACCCATCTATCGCCAAGTCTTAGCGGGCGAAACTGTTACCCGTGAGATTCCCTTTCATAATCGTATTTTCTCAGTTCATGCCCTACCCGTAAAAAACCAGACCTGTGAAATCATCGCAGGTATGGTTGTGACTCAGGATATCACAGAGCGTAAGCGTTCCGAACAAGAACTCTATAGCGCCAATCGCGCCCTGCGAACCCTTTCTGAATGTAACCAAGCTTTAGTCTTGGCTACCGATGAAACCACCCTGCTGCACAATATCTGTCAAATTATTGTGGAATTCGGTGGCTATCGTTGTGTATGGATTGGTTTTGCTCAACCCGATGACGCCAAAACCGTGCATCCAGTTGCCCAAGCTGGGTATGAAGATAACTATATTGAAACCTTACAGATTAGTTGGGGGGATAATCAACGAGGTACCGGACCCACAGGGACAGCAATTCGCACCCAAGAACCCAGAATTATCCAAAATATTCTCACTGATCCAAGTTATCAGCTTTGGCGAGATGGGGCAATAAAACAAGGTTACGCCGCATCTATTGCCTTACCCTTAATTGTAGAAGGAACCTGTCTGGGGGCGTTGAATATCTATGCCAGTGAAGCCAATGCTTTTAATCAAGCTGAAGTAAAATTACTGACAGAATTGGCAAATGACTTAGCTTATGGTATCTCGGCATTGCGGACGCAAGTGGCATTGCGCCAAAATAAACAACGCTTAGATAGTATTCTCAATGCCCTTGATGATGTAGTTTGGTCAGTCTGTGCGACTACCCATAAGGTGCTGTACCTGAATCCAGCGACGGAAAGGGTTTATGGATGCCCAGTACAAGACTTTTTTGATCATCCCAACCTGTGGCTAGAGGTGGTTCATCCTGATGATTATGCCCAAGTCAGTACCTTTCGTCAACAGTTATTGGCACAGGGTACATACAGCCTAGAATATCGGATTCAGCGACCCGATGGAGAAATTCGCTGGTTTTACGATCGGGGGCGGGTGACTTACGATGAGGGTGGCTATCCCCTGCGACTTGATGGCATTGCTTCTGATATTACTGATCGCAAACAAGCCGAGGCTGCCTTGGGTGTTAGTGAGGAACGTTGGCATTTAGCCCTGCGGGGGAATAATGATGGCATCTGGGATTGGAATGTGAAAACGAATGAAGTGTTCTTATCGCCCCGTTGGAAAGAAATGTTGGGCTATGAGGATGATGAAATTGCCAATCATCTGGATGAATGGTCGAAACGAGTCCATCCTGATCACCTAGAGTGGGTGATGGGGGTGATTCAAGACCATTTTGATCAGAAGACTCCCTATTATAGTAGTGAGCATCGCCTCTTGTGTAAAGATGGCTCCTATAAATGGATTCTTGATCGCGGACAAGCCCTGTGGGATGAGTCGGGTAATGTGGTGCGGATGGTAGGTTCACACACCGATATTAGCGATCGCAAAGCGGCAGAAGCGGCATTACAATATCAATTAGACTTTGATCAACTCGTTGCCACTATTTCCACTCGCTTCATTAATCTGGCATCTGCCGATATTCAAGCCGGAATCACCCAGGCTTTAGCCGAAATTGGCGCTCTCACCCAAGTGGATACCAGTTATATTTTTCAGATGAGTCAGGATGGGCAGACGGCAAGGATGACTCATGAATGGGTGACACCCGGAATCAACCGTCAAATTCATGCCTGCCCAGAGGTTTCTATCTCAACCTTTCCTTGGGAATTTGCTCAACTGCAACGGGGTGAGGTGGTTTATATTCCCAGTATTAATCATCTACCTGATCAAGCTACCCTAGATCGCCACTATTGGCAAGCCTCTCATCGATGGTCTCATATCGCGGTTCCCCTAATCTATCAAGGGATGATCATGGGTTGGGTAGGATTTGATGCATTTCGCCAGGAAAAAATTTGGTCAGATAGCAGTATTCATCTGCTGAGAATCGTGGGTGAAATTTTAACCAATGCATGGCAACGACAAAAAGCCGAAGCCGCCCTGGGAGAGAGTGAAGCCCGTTTTCGTGCCATGTTTGAGAATAGTAAGGCAATTAAACTCTTAATCGATGCCGAAACCGGTGCAATTACTGATGCGAATTTGGCGGCGGTAGATTTTTATGGCTATGCGCGATCGCAACTGCTCACCAAGAAGATTACGGATTTAAACTGTCTACCACCGACTCAAGTTAAGGCGGAGATGAGACGGGCAAAATTAGAAGAACGCACCTATTTTGTCTTTCCTCACCGTCTGGCGTCGGGAGAGATGCGCGAGGTGGAAGTGTATTCGAGTCCGATTGAAATCCAAGGACGGATTTTTCTGGTTTCTATTATTCATGATATTACGGAAAGAAAACAAGCTGAACGGGCATTACAGGATAGTGAGGAACGCTTCCGCGCTATCTTTGAACAAGCCTCTGTCGGGATTGCTGTTGCTAAGCCTTCGGGAGAACTCTTGCGGGTGAATCAACGTTATTGTGACATTACTGGCTATCCTGAATTGGAATTAGTGGGGCGGCTGGTGCAAGATATTACTCACCCGGATGATCGGGAACAAAATAGTGAATATTTACAGCAGTTGATGGCGGGAGAAACTTATAACTACTCTCTGGAAAAACGCTATATCCGTAAAGATGGCAACTGGCGATGGGTTTATATTTCCATCTCGCGGGTGCGGGATTCAGAAAAGGATCAAAACTATGCCCTAGCGGTTGTGGAAGATATTAGCGATCGCAAAGAGACAGAAGCCGCCCTGCGGGAGAGTGAGGCTAAGTTCCGGGCGTTCTTAGAATCCGCTTCTGAAGCAATCATTGTCACCAACGCCCAGGGAGAAATGATTGTCTTTAATGCCAAAGCAGAAGAGTTATTTGGCTATAATCGCACCGAGGTATTTGGGCGAAAAATTGAATATGTAATGCCTCAACGCTATCACTTCATCCATCGTGAACATCGGGATAATTATCTCGCCCATCCGAGTAAACGATCTATGGGCAAATCTAATGATTTATATGCCAAACATCGGGATGGGAGTGAGTTTCCCATTGAAGTTGGGCTGAGTACGATTCAAACCCAAAATGGCACATTTGTGATTGTTTTTCTCACCGATATTACCGAACGTCAGCAGGCTGAGAATGAGATTAAACGTCTCAACCAGAAGTTAGAATGTCAGATTCGGGAAACCGAGACGCGATATGCCCAAATTGTGGAACTCGCAGAGGAAGGAATCTGGGTGATTGATGCCCAAGGAAATACTACCTACATCAATCAGGCAATGGCACGGATGCTGGGGTATACCGAAGTGGAAATGTTAGGACATGCGATCGCGGATTTTATCACGCCAGGGGATAACTATTTTGCCCCGTCGTTTCCTATCCAGCTCAATCAAAACCAAGTTCATCGACAAGAGGTGCAATTGTGCACGAAAGCCGGAAACAAGATCTGGGCGTATATGTCCACAAGTCCCGTCTTGGATGACCAAGGGAAACTATTATGGTCTTGTGCCTTAGTGTATGATATCACTGAACGCAAACAGGCAGAAAAACAGTTACGTGAAAGTAATGAGCGGATTAGTTTAGCCAATGCTGAATTAGCCCGGGCTACCCGTTTAAAAGATGAGTTTCTGGCAAGTATGAGTCATGAGTTGCGAACACCTCTGAATGCGATTCTGGGTTTAGCCGAAGCCCTACAGGAAGAAGTCTATGGGGAGTTAACCGCCAAGCAGCGAAAATCCCTGGTGACAATTGAACAAAGTGGCAAGCATTTGTTAGACTTAATTAATGATATTCTGGATCTTTCTAAAATTGAGTCCGGCAAAATGTCCTTCTCGCTTACTCCGGTTTCTGTAGACTATCTTTGTACATCGAGTTTAACCTTTATTAAACAGCAGGCGCAGCAGAAAAATATTAAACTCCATTACCAAATTGCATCGGTAGTCAGCGAGATTGAAGTGGATGAACGACGCCTGCGCCAAGTGTTAGTGAATTTATTAAGTAATGGGGTAAAATTTACACCAGACGGTGGCGAGGTGTCGTTACAGGTTACCGCAGATCCGGACAATGAACAGTTGCAGTTTAGTGTTACCGATACGGGGATTGGTATTTCCCCAGAAAACCTGAATAAACTGTTTAAACCCTTTGTGCAATTAGATAGTAGTCTCTCACGTCGCTATGCTGGTACAGGGTTAGGGTTAGCATTGGTGCGGCGAATTGTGGAATTACAAGGAGGAAGTATTGCTTTAGAAAGTGAGGTGGGTAAGGGAAGTTGCTTTACGGTGACACTTCCCTGGAAACATACCAAGTTGAAAGGACAAACCCTGAGGGAGGCTAAACTGGTGTCTAAAGAATTGCCTCCGATTCACAACGCCTTAGTCGTGGAAGACTCGGATGCTTCAGCGAACCATATTGCCCGTTATCTGAGAGAATTAGGAGTAACGGTTTTGATCCATCCTCAGGGTGAAGGTACGATTGATGCCGTGCATAAGTTTAAGCCGGATGTGATTATCTTAGACATTTTACTGCCGGATATTTCCGGTTGGGAGGTGTTGCTTCAGTTAAAAGGAAATCCGGCTACGGCATCAATCCCGGTGGTGGTGGTTTCCGTTGTAGATGATCCGACTAAAGCTTTAGAATTAGGGGCGTCTGACTATCTGCTTAAACCCGTTTCTCGTCCCCAGTTACAGTCTGTTTTGAGTCAGTTGTTTGCCCCAACATATCAGAGTGATTATCCACCAGTGGCACAACAGTTACCGTTAATTCTATTAGCAGAAGATAATGAAGCAAATATTTTGACAATGACGGATTATTTGCACAGTAAAGGCTTTCGCGTGATTTTAGCGCGAAACGGTATCGAAGCGGTTCAACAAGCTAAACAGCATACACCCGATTTAATTTTAATGGATATTCAAATGCCAGAAATGGATGGATTAGAAGCAACATGCCAGATTCGGGCGGACATGAATTTGCCTCGGATGCCAATTATTGCTGTCACCGCTTTGGCAATGCCTGGGGATCGGGAAAAATGCTTGGCTTCAGGGATAACGGATTACATGACGAAGCCGATTAGCTTGAAGAATTTGGTGACGCTAATTGAACAATATCTTGATCGGGAGTAAAAGGGTAAGTGGGTGGGAAATAATTAAAGTTAAGGGATTTTATCGTCATTCGTCTATATGTAAGGGTTTGAGGAATATTTACAGAATTTAATAACGACTAATCAAAGAGAATTCAAGAATCTAAAAATAATATAAGTTTTTCATGTTTTCCTATCCTTACCTCACCGTTGCTACATATATGCATAGCCTAAATCAGAATACGTCTATCTTAATCGTGGATGATGATCCGAATGCCTTTGATGTGATTGAAGCCCATCTATATCGAGAGGGGTATGATTTATTTTATGCTTCAAGTGGTGAAGAAGCGTTAAACCTGCTCGACTCCGTTGAACCGGATGTGATCTTACTCGATGTGATGATGCCTAAGTTAAATGGGATTGAGGTTTGCCGTACTATCAAATCCGATTCCCATTGGAAACACGTTCCCGTGATTATTGTAACCGCACTCAA
The DNA here is from genome assembly GCF_040219735.1 of Coleofasciculus sp. G1-WW12-02. Taxonomy (NCBI): domain Bacteria; kingdom Bacillati; phylum Cyanobacteriota; class Cyanophyceae; order Coleofasciculales; family Coleofasciculaceae; genus Coleofasciculus; species Coleofasciculus sp. G1-WW12-02. Next base: position 36,218 of record NZ_JAVJRX010000179.1, read on the forward strand.
CTCAAAAGAAGACTTGGCGCGATCGCTAAATGCGGGTGCTGATGATTTCATCACCAAACCCGTCAGCGGAATTGAACTGCGGGCGCGGGTGCGCTCGATGTTACGCATCAAGCAGCAATATGACGCCCTAGAAGCTACATTGCGTCTGCGGGAAGATCTGTCGAATATGATCGTCCATGATTTAAGAAATCCGCTGACTAATATCTTACTTTGTAGCGACTTGTTATTGCAAACGTCCACCAATGGTAAAGATTTACAGCGATTGCAAATCATTGCTGACTCCAGTCGTGAACTCAACTCCATGATCGATAATTTGTTAATGTTGGCGAAAATGGATTCGGGTAAAATGGTTTTGAATCGGACGTTTGTTGATCTCAATGAATTAGTATCTACAGTAACCCTTCAGTTTCAATCGATTTCTGAACAGAAAAATATTCGACTGATCAGCAAGCTAGGAGAATCCCCAGAGTCTCTTTTGATCGATATGAATTTATTTCATCGGGTTTTGGAAAACTTAATTTCCAACGCGATTAAATTTTCACCTCCAGAAAGTTTGGTTATTCTCAGAGTGAGTTATCACGATGAATCCCTGTCCTCAGATTTTCCCAACTCAAAAGCCCAGCTTCAGATTATTGATTCCGGTTTAGGAATTAGTGAAGAACGCAAGCGCCATATTTTTGACAAATATGAAGTGGGAGATTTAATGAGTGGGGTTTCTCAGATTGGCTTAGGCTTAACCTTTTGTAAAATGGTAATTGAGGCGCATAATGGTAGAATATTCGTCGAAGACAACCAACCCCAAGGATCGATTTTTACGGTAATCCTGTAAGGGAAAGGGAAAGGGAACAGGGGTTCGTTCGTAGCGGTTCGTAGGGGTTCGTAGGGGTTCGTAGGGGCGAAGCATTCGCGCCCGTATGTATCGGTTTTCTACTAACATCGCAACGCGAATGCTTCGCCCAATCCCCAATCATCAATTCCCAATAATCCCCAATTTCCAATCCCCAATCATCAATTCCCAATAATCCCCAATTCCCAATAATCCCCAATCATCAATTCCCAATAATCCCCAATCACCGCGATCGCGGAACCAAAACAGATATCCCTTGTGGAATCAGGCGAAATTTTGCTGGCGTAGAAGTGGTAATTTCTCCATCCGTATTAATAGAACGAGGTTTGCGAGTATAAATCTCAAATTCTGTACCATGGAGAGTACGGACTCCCGGTAAATCCGCGTGACGTCCCTGCCATAACGCAGGTAGTATAGATAAAATATGCCACCAATGACGCATTTCCAGACTGTAGAAATCCAGCTTTTGATCATCAATTTTGGCATCATGAAACACGGTCATTCCCCCACCATAATGTCGCCCATTCCCTATGGCAATTTGAATCGTTTTAATCTGAATTGATTCTCCATTCATGCGAATTTCTGCCCGAAAAGGACGCGCGTGCCAAATTACCTTTAATGCTGTAGCTAGGTACGCTAAAACTCCCCAGCGACTTTTGGCTTCTTTGGTAAGGGACTGAGTAATTTGCACACTCAATCCACAACTGGCAACATTAAAAAAGTATTGATCATTAACCAAGCCCAAGTCTATTTTATGAGATCGACCTTTAGCAATCACTTCGCAAGCTTTCAGTAAATCAACGGGAATTTCCAACGTCCGAGCCAAATCATTCGCCGTCCCCAAGGGTAAAATGCCTAATGGTAACTGAGTATCCACTAACCCCTCTATCGCTGCATTAAGCGTACCATCACCACCACCAATGATTACTAGGTCTACCTGATGTTGATAGTGACGGATTATTTCTGGAAGCTTTAGTGGATCTTCGGTTAATTCTTCCAGTAAAGTCACACCCAATTGCTTAAGTTGATCTATGGCTTCGGATAGATGCTCCTGTCCGTGACGAGACTGACGGTTGACTAAGAATAATGCTTTTTTAGGCGGTAACTGGGGATTCATTCGTCATTTGTCCTTCGTTATTTGTAAGGGTTTGAGAACTCCTTACAGAACTGGTGGAGTGTTGAGTTTATTTCCACCGACTTACTTACTACATCTTATCGGTTTGATGCGATCGCACATCTTCTAACAGGTGGATAATTGCATTCCCATTCCACCAGTTGTCCAACCCCTGTAATCCTCATGTAGGGGCGACCCGCTTGGCTTAATTAACAACTAGAGAAACAGGGCGGGTTTACTCACATTGAGGTGCAACCGAAAAGATAGTAGTAAAACCCGCCCCTACAGAGGATCGGGTCGCCCTGTCTTGGTGATCGCCACCTCGGTTATCGGGGTTTAATGGATGTGCGATCGCGTCTTCCGATCGGGATAGATAAGATTAACAGAAACTGTTAAAACTCCATCATTAGATAGGTCGTATTTATTGAACGCCAATGAAATCTTTTTCTTGAGAAATTCAGATAAAGCCATAAGTTAAGCTACCTTTTTTACCTGTGATCTAGTCAACAACAAAAAATATGGTTATTAATGCACGGAGCGTGCGCCCCTACCGTTTTATAACTGAACCGGCTTTTTCTTCCCCCCAAATAATCCCCGAATCCAGTGATATAAGTTATCTACATAAGTAAATAACACCGGCACCACCACCAAAGTTAACAGGGTTGAAGTCGTAAACCCACCAATTACTGCGATCGCCATGGGACTGCGTACCTCGCCATCAGCCCCTAATTCTAAGGCAATGGGCATCATTCCAGCAATCGTGGAAACCGAAGTCATCAGAATGGGGCGTAACCGAGACACCCCCGCATCCACTACCGCTTTAAACTGGGGTTTCCCTTCCTGCATCCCGGCTAAAGCAAAGTCTACTAACAAAATGGCGTTTTTAGTCACCAATCCCATCAGCAAAACAATGCCAATTAAAGCAAACAAACCCAATTCTTTCTGCGTCACTAACAACCCCAGTAACGCCCCACCAACCGATAACGGTAGGGCGACTAAAATCCCAAACGGATACAAGAAATTGTTATACAGCAAGACCAAAATAGCATAAATCGAGAGAATCGCCGCCCCTAATGCTGTGGCAAACCGGGTAAAAATATCCTGCATAATCTTGGCATCCCCAGCCGGTTCCTCAGCCACATCTGGCGGGAGGGGATTCATCGCGGGTAATGCTTTCACCTTTTCTAAAGCATCTCCCAGGGCAATTCCTTCTAAATTTGCCTCTACCGATACCTGACGATTGCGATCAAAACGGTCAATTTGGGCAGGACCACTCCCCAAACGAATATCAGCAACCGCACTAATGGGAACCAGAGTCCCATTTTGACTGGGAACCTGTAAATTTTTCAGGGTACTAATATCTTCGCGAGTTTCCGGGTCAAGTTGTACCCGAATCGGAATTTGCCGATCCGCTAAATCAAACTTTGCCAGATTCGACTCATTATCCCCAATTAAAGCTAAGGATGCCGTGCGTGCGATCGCGCCCACAGAAACACCCAAATCCGCCGCCCGTTCTGGATCAGGCTGAATCACAATTTCCGGCTTGACTAAACTGGTACTAGAAGTAACTTCCACCAATCCTGGAATATCCCGCATCTGCTTTTCCAAGCTTTCCGCCGTTTGCGTCAACGCGGGGGCATTTTCACTCTTGAGAACAATCGATAAATCCTTACCTCCTCCCCCAGCGCCTTGACTTTGGAAACTAATCCGCGCCCCTGGAATAGTTCGGAACACCTGGCGCATTTGTTGTTCAAATTCCTGCTGGGAAACCTCGCGTTCATCCTTGGGTAGCAGGTTGGCGTAGACAGTAGCCGAATTTATCTGATCCGCCGTAGCAAAAACTTTCTCAACCGCCGGATTTTCTTGCAACGACTGGTTGAGTTGTGCCATGATATCTTTTGTGTCACTCAGGGTCGATCCGGGTGGGAGTTCAACCATCACCGTACTCAACCCCGTATCTCCACTACCAAATAAACCCTTGGGAATTAACGGCACCAGTTGTAAACTAGCGATAAAGAAGACAACCGCCATTAATAAAGTCGTAATCCGATGGCGCAATGCCCAATTGAGGATATTGCGGTAAGGGTGAATCCGTTTTTTCCCGGTTCCCTGTTGCCCGTTCCCTTTCGGTTTAAGCAAATAAGCACTCAACATTGGTGTCATGGTACAAGCCACCAGCGTAGAAAACATGGTGGATACAGCCACAGTGACGCCAAAGGGTTGGAAAAACTGACCCGGTATACCCCCCATAAATGCCACAGGAATAAACACCGCCACAATGGTTGCTGTTGTCGCCACCACAGCTAAACCAATTTCTCGTGAGGCATCCAATGCGGCTTGAAAGGGCTTTTTACCCATATCTAAATGTTGGTCGATGTTTTCAATCATACAAATCGCATCATCGACCAAGTTACCTACAGCTAAAGCTAAGGCTAAGAGAGTCATCCCGTTTAGGGTGTAACCGAGGGCTTTCATCACCCCAAATGTGGGAATAATTGACAGAGGTAAAGCTGTAGCTGTAATCAGCGTCACTCGCCAATCCCGCAAAAACAATCCAACGGCAATAACGGTTAGAATACAGGCTAAAATTAAGGCATCAATGGTGGCTTGATAGGAATCCCGAATCGCATCAGCAAAGGTGAAAATCAGTTCAAGATTCACATCGTTTGGTAGGGTTCCCTGCAATTCGGCAACCGCCTCACGCACCCCTTCTTCCACGGTGACTAAAGTGCTACCTGTACTCCGCAGCACCGAAAAAGCCACGACTGATTCCCCATTCAAAGACGCCGCCTGTCGCTGTTCGGCAAAACTATCCTCTACGTCCCCTAAACTGGATAAGGGAACCGTCGCGCCATTGGGGAGAACAATCCGATACCCTCTTAATTCTTCAACCGTATTGGCACTTCCCAGAGTCCGAATATTTTGCTCACTTCCGCCGACATTTCCCCGCCCTCCCGGTAAGTCAATATTTAAATTCCGGATTTGATCATTGACTTGGGTGGCAGTAATTCCGTAAGCTTGTAAACGACTCGGATCAAGGTCAACTCGAATTTCGCGATCCACACCGCCCAAACGGTCAATTTGAGCCACACCGGGTACATTCAGGAGGGCGCGGCTAATCGTGCGATCGACTAAATCGCTTAATTGCTCCACCGATCGCGTCTCAGACGCCACGGCGTAGGTCATAATTGAACCGCCAGCAAACTCTAGACGCTTGACAATCGGTTCATTCACATCCTGGGGCAAATCTTGGCGAATTTGGGCAACGGCATTACGCACATCATTCGTGGCGCGATCGCTATCGGTTCCCAAGACAAAGCTAACGGTAGTGGTGGAAATCCCTTCCGTCACAGTTGAGGTGAGTTCATCAATGTTTCCCAACCCCGCCACCGAATCTTCTATTTTCTTGGTGACTTGAGTTTCTAATTCTGTGGGTCCTGCACCGGGTTGGGTAACCGTTACCATCACGGCGGGGATATCGATATTTGGATTAGTGTCAATTCCTAACCGAAAAAAGGACACCAAACCAAAGATGCCCAAAATTAGGAATAAGACGACAGTAGGAACTGGTTTTTTAATTGACCAAGCGGAGAGGTGGAAAGACATAAACTTCGTTTGTAGTTGCGCTGCGAGCGCCATCAGGTTTAGGGTGAGTGTAATTATAATTGTAATTAATTATCTAAAATTATCTAACCAACGTTCCAAGTCTTCCATGGCTTGAAACGTCAAAATCGTCTCAATCAAACGATCTAATTCTGACAAAGATAATTTTTCTATAGTCGTCATTAGTTCTGGATTAACTGCTCCGAATTTCTGTTCGATGACCAGGGAAATAAATTTTAAATTCTGCTCAATTTTTGCAATAGCAATTTCACCCTTCCTATCGCCGATAAATACTTCCTGCTTGTGCAACTCCTCTAATTCTTGATGACTTAAATTAGCACGACTGGCAATAGTTAACGCTTCTTCTATTTCCGGTACTGCCCCTAGGGATTCGGGAATCATCTCTAAACTGGGGGCAGCTTTGAGAAAATAAATCCATTTATCGCTAAGGGTTTCTAATTCTGATAGTTCTTTATTAAATTTTGGCAACTCTATAAAAATCAATGTTAACTCGTCTCGATAGTTAAATAGCTGTTTTTCTTCCTTGAGTCGAAACCGATTAATCATTTGTGAGCTATTTTTAAATAGCAAAAAATCAGCAATACTCAAAGCAATAAAGGGTCGTAAGGTTGTATACTGTTCTCCCATATCTAATTGGTTCCCATAAGCCTTGGCAATATTGTAAATTACTCGTTTCTCGAATGCTTCAACGTTTAAGACTTGCATTTCGATGATTACTGTAGAGTCATTATCTAAAACTGCCCGAACATCGAGATAAGTATCTTTAAGCGTGCTGGTACTACCCGGATTATAGGGATCGATTATTTCTAATGATTTTATGGTGTTTTTGCCTTCATAAACGATAGCGTTAAGAAAGCTGATCAGGATTTTTTTACTGCGGTTTGAGCCAAAAATTTTCTTAAACGCAAAGTCAGTTTTGGGACTAATAAATCTCATGATCAGTGTTAAGGAAAAACAGCTTAGTTCTCCTACGTTGAGTATAACCCAAACTCCGCTTTGGATTTAGTCTAAAAATAGAGTAATGGGATGGTTACGGGATGAGAATGTTCTCCCGTACTTGTTTGGGACTATTGACCCAATCAGTTGACAACATTAACTTTATCGCCATCTTTTAGATAAGCGGCACCTTTAACAACGACGCGATCGCTCCCAGACAACCCACTTTTAATTTCAACACGATTATCACCGAGGACTTCTCCCACCTCAACAGGCTGGGCTTTGACGGTGTTATCGGGTTGCAGGATGTAGGCGATCGCACTGCCGTCACTTTGGGGCAGTATCGCTTTGGCGGGTAGGGTTAGCCCTTGGGAGGCTGAGGTGGTAATCGATGCCCGTAAAAACATGCCTGGTTTTAATGAGGCTGAGGCGGGTAAATCGATCTTCACCTTCGCCTGACGGGATGCTTCATCCACCATCGGGTCAATTTCCCGAACCTTGCCCGATAGTTTTAAGCTACTATCGGCGTTTGAGGTAATGATCACTGATTGTCCCGGACGAATTTGGGGAAGTTGAGTTTCGGGAACGTTGGCAACCAGTTCTAGGCGTCCGTTTTCGATTATTTTGAATAGAGTTTGGGAGGAGGAGGTGACATCTCCCACACGGGCATCGCGTTCGGCTATTTTACCACTGACGGGGGCAACGACTCGCGTGTTGTTGAGTTGTGCCATGGTGGATTGCACTTGTGCCTGTGCCTGTGCCAGTTGGGCTTCGGCTTGGGTAATGACTTCCCGCCTAGGTCCTGCTTCGAGCTGGGCAAGTTGCTGCTTTGCTTCTCGTAACCGGGCTTGTGCCTGTTCGAGTTGGGAACGGGTGCTGCGTTCTTGATTGTAGACTTCATCTAAGCGATCGCGGGCGATGGCACCTTCAGATTGGAGTATTTTATTGCGATCAACCCGTGTTCTGGCTAATTCTAAGTCTGACTCGGCGGCGGTAACGGCAGATTCAGCGCTGCTGACGGCTTCTTTGGCACGGGCAATTTCTTCACTACGGGAACCAGCCCGGAGTTCTGCAAGGCGGGCTTCGGCTTGAGCAACGGAGGCTTGGGCTTTATTTAATTGTGCCTGAAGCACCGAATCATCAAGACGGGCTAATAATTGTCCCGCTGTGACAACCTGCCCTTGTTCCACTAATACCTGTTGAATCTGTAAGCCTGTAGCCTGAGACATAACTGGACTCATCTCAAAAGCAGCAACGCTTCCTGTGGCGTCTAAGCTGCGGCTGACGCTTTCTGATGCCACTTGGGCTACGGTTACGCTCTGGCTAGGGGCAGATGAGGTGGCAACAGGGGGTGCTGCTGTGGGTGCGTCTGACTGTTGAGAAGAAACTAAACGGTTAGCCCCTAAGGCTAAGAGGACACCAATGCCGATGCCTAAAAACAGCCCCTTTCCTCCAGATAGCCAACCCGGGTTAGATTTGTGAGTTTTAGGTACGACAGAGCCATCTGCATCCTGCTCAAAGGGGTCAGGTTCAGCGTCAGGGACATAGAAGACGACATCGACATCCTGTTTGAGTTCGGCAGGCTTAGGGATAGGAGAAAGATTTAATTTGGTTTTCTTGTTGGGATTTGGGGCTGTCTGAGTCACGGTTATTCCTCTTTTACGGCTCGAGGTCGCTAGTTTTGTAAAGATAACTTAATGAATATTGGGTTACTTTCCTTAACACTACTTTACATTGTAGCGCACTCTTGACCAGGCGGTTGATTGGGGGAAATCCGAAAATTCTGTTCAGGAGGGAAAAAGTACGGATAGATACCCTCTTGGGGGGAGGCTGGAGTTGGGATAGATATAACCTTTCTTTAAGATAGGGCAGGAGTACTCATGTACACATCACCCATTGGAGTTATCCAATTGAGTGATTTGGTGTAAATAAGGCAGATGGCACAAGGGCATCATATAGATCTTCTAGATCTTCAATTGATGATAAATCCAATAAAATAAAGTAAAATTTAGGATTTATAGACAATAAAATTGAATTAGTATACTGAAATACTTTTGATTCAGATACTCGGTTCCCATGTCTGCTGCTGATGGCTACTGCATTCGCGCAATACTACCTGACCCTAATCAGGAATGTTAATCTGAAGTGTGGTTTTGCTCGCATCTGCACTTCTTATGTGTATTAGAATACTTTACCACCTCATTGGTCAGGAGTTGAGACAAAGGTCTCTGGAAACCATCTTGATTATCCCCTTTGTCGTGCCAATTGCCGCGATAGTAGGGTTAGTGGGATATGTGGCTTTCAGCAATGGACAAACCCTCAATGAGGTGGCTTCTCAATTACATCATGATACTCGCGATCGCGTCCAGCCGCCCCTCCCTACTGACTCAGCTACTCCTGCTCTGATTCATCCTATCCCTGTCAATACCATTTATCTAAGTCAGAGCAATTTACCCAGTAGACACATTATACAGCCCTCTAGAGTAGACCAGACCCTCCCAAATTTTCTCGGCAAGGCTTATAGTCAGTTAAATTTAGCTGAAATTAACAAATTTCTCCCGCCTAAAAATATTAACAGGACTACGACGATTATTTTATGTCTAGGATTATTCGTGAGTACGACAGGGATAGTCATTCTGATCGCCCCTTGGATAACTAAGCTAATCTCCCATTCGGCTACTAAAGCCAAAGAAGACTCTCGTGCTCAAGATTTATTTGAATCAATATTTAATGAATCGGCTGATGCAATATTTCTAGTTGATGCAGAAACCCTTTTAATTTTAGATTGTAATCGCTGTGCCGTGGAACTCTTTGAAGCCAAACACAAGCAAGAGTTACTCAATACAGAGGGACATCTCCTGCAGAAAGAAAGGTTTACGGCTGAAAAACTTCATTTTATCGCCCATGAAGTGAAGCAGTACGGATATTGGCATCAAGAGTTAGAATATATCAGTAAAAAAGGTAAGGTATTTTGGGGAAACTTGGCGATTCGAGCAATTGATGTAGCGGGTCAGAAAATGCATCTGGTACGGGTGAGTGATATCACCGGGCGAAAACAAGCCGAAGCCGCCTTGCAAATTCGTCAACGCCAAGAAGCCGCGATCGCGCAACTGGGTCAAGAGGCATTAATTGAGGCAGATTTATCCATCTTAATGGATTGGACAGTTACCCTGATTGCCAAAACTTTGAATGTAGACTATTGCAAAATTCTGGAACGTTTACCGAATGGAGAGGAGTTACTTCTTTTAGCAGGATTCGGCTGGAAAGAGGGATTAGTTGGTCAAGCCACGGTGAGTAGTAAAAAAGAGTCTCAATCGGGTTATACTTTGCTCTGTAGGGAACCAATTATTGTCACAGACTTACGCACAGAGACACGATTTCAGGGGTCACCTTTACTCCAGGAACACGGCGTTGTCAGTGGGATGAGTATGAGAATTCCGGGTCAAAACCAACCCTTTGGTGTGTTAGGGGTGTATACTACCCAGAAACGCCAATTTACGGACGATGATATTTACTTTTTGCAAACGATTGCCAATATCATTGCTACAGCAATTGAGCGCAAACGGGTAGAGGAAGCCTTACGGGAGAGTGCGTTGCGGGAGAGTGCGATCGCGACTGTCTTACAACGGATGCGTCAAACCCTCGATCTTGACAGAATATTCACGACGACAACAGAAGAATTGCGCCATGTCTTGGGATGCGATCGCGTCGCCATCTATCGGTTCAATCCCGATTGGAGTGGCGAGTTTGTGGCTGAGTCTGTGGCGGATGGATGGGTGAATCTGACGACAGAACAGCAAAATGATCCGTCTCTCAAAGCCGATGCTCTAGAATCAGAACGTTGTATCATCAAAACCTGGGATGGTTCAGAAAACCCTTGTGTATCCAATCCCCCATCCGATGACTCGCTACAAGATACTTATCTCAAAGACACTCAAGGCGGTGCTTATAGCCAAGGCGTAACCTATCGAGTTGTCGCCGACATTTATCAAGCTGGATTTACCCCCTGTTATATCAATCTCCTGGAACGATTTCAAGCCAAAGCCTACATCAATGCGCCTATATTTTGTGGTCAAAAACTTTGGGGATTACTCGCCATCTATCAAAATTCTAGTCCTCGCGCTTGGCGAGAATCAGAAATTAGTGTTGTGGTGCAGATAGCCACTCAGTTTGGCGTCGCCGTACAGCAGGCTCAATTATTGCAAAAGACTCAAGAACAAGCCTTAGATTTGGAACTCACTTTAAATCAACTAAAACGCACCCAAGCTCAATTAATTCACAGCGAAAAAATGTCCAGTCTTGGGCAAATGGTCGCAGGTGTGGCACACGAAATCAATAATCCTGTCAGTTTTATTTATGGTAATCTGACCCCCGCTAAGGAATATTTTCAAGATTTAATTCGTCTGATTCAGACTTACCAAAAGATCTATCCCACTCCCACAGCAGAACTTCAACAACTTCTTCAGGAAATTGACCTAGAATTTCTACTCGACGATTGGCAAAATCTGCTCAGATCGATGGAAGTTGGCACCGATCGCATCCGTGCCATTGTTCTATCCTTAAGAAACTTTTCCCGCTTGGATGAAAAAGAAATAAAGCGGGTTGATATTCATGAAGGCATTGATAACACCCTAGTAATCTTGCAGCATCGATTCAAGACAGCAGGTAATAGCCGAGGGATTCAGGTGATTAAACATTATAGTCAATTGCCATTAGTAACCTGTTATGCAAGTCAGTTGAATCAGGTATTTATGAATATTCTGAGTAACGCGATCGATGCTTTGGAAAACCAACCTTCACCACGATTCATTACTATCTCTACTGAGGTAGATTCTGGACTCAAACAACCAACCACGGACGATGGAAAAGCGAAAAAGGACTTTATTGTTATCCGAATTTCCGACAATGGTTCGGGTATAAAGGAAGATATTATGCAAAAAATATTTGACCCATTTTTTACCACCAAGCCTGTCGGTAGCGGTACGGGTTTAGGATTATCAATTAGCCATCAGATTGTCGTGGAAAAACACAAAGGGCAAATCTATTGCACTTCAACTCCTGAGCAAGGAACTGAATTTATAGTAAAAATTCCGTTGGAAAACAGGTGATATTATGTCCGGTTGAATACCCATAATTACGGTGATGGGGAGTAGGGGCTTGGTAACCAAGCCCCTACTTGGTAACTCACACAAATTTTGCTGGTATGGGGATAACCGATTACATCTCGCGCACTAGCGGTTTACCATCTTTCACTTCACCGATTAGCACCACATTAGCTACACCGACAAATAAACCATTCTCTAAAACACCAGGAATATTATTAAGTGTCTTTTCTAATTCACCTGGGTTATCAATAGAATCAAAGGTAACATCAATTACCATATTTCCCTGATCGGTTACCACGGGTCCAGCTTTCTTGACCCCCATCCGTAATTCAGGTTTTCCCCCCAATTTCTCAATCGCCCGCATCACAGGTGCATAAGCCATGGGAATAACTTCTACAGGCAGTTTAAACGTTGAACCTAGACGATCAACCAGCTTACCACTATCGACAACCACAATAAATTGAGCGGCTAGAGAATCCACAACTTTTTCACGAGTATGCGCCGCACCACCGCCTTTGATCAAATTCTTTTGCGGATCAACTTCATCAGCGCCATCAATGGCAACATCAATATGGTCTACGGCATCTAAGCTAGTTAAGGGAATACCATGCTCTTTAGCTAAAACCTCTGCCTGAAATGATGTGGGAATCCCCTTAATATCCTTCAGGTCACCTTTTTTGATGCGATCGCCGATATACTGAATCGCATAAGCGGTCGTTGACCCTGTACCTAAGCCAACAATCGTCCCAGATTTCACCCGTTCAGCCGCCGCTTTGCCGACTTCTTGCTTCATCAGCTTAACGGGGTCAGTTTCTGCACTCATACTAAAATCTCCTTCTTCGTTATGAATTACTGGGGATTGGGTATATTTCATCGTTGGTTTAACGATGCCCAGATTTCAGGGGTCACCCCAAAAGTAAGAGTATCATTGTCGGTAGAGATTTAGCGATCAACGTTACCTGGAATTTGCCAACAAAGACAGACACGGTAAATTTTTAGCACAATGATCTGCCTTTACCGTGTCCTGCGGTGAGCGCGGGTTTTCTAACGCCGCCTTTGTCTGTGTTCGAGTTAAGTGGGTTTGGCTTTTGATTCAGACCAACTCTAGGAATTATTCGGTTGTGCCGCCAAAAGTTCCTTGAGTTTTGCCAAATCAGCCGCCCACCGGGGGTCAGGTTGAACTGAACCCGAATCGGGTGTTTGGGAGGGGGAAGAACTCCGTTTGGATTTTTTATTACCCCCTCCCCGACGTCCAGGAGCACTACCACCACCTCCAGATGGGCGAGATTCCTCCTCACTGGCACTTTTTGACTTGGGCTGGGCTTTTTCGATTTTCAAGGTGCTGTCTTTAAAGACGTGACCGTTGAATTGCTCAATAATTTGCTCAGCCAACTCATCATTGGGAACGGTGACAAAGCCAAAGCCGCGACATTTCCCCGTTTTGCGATCTTTAATCACTTTTGTGGAAACCGATGGACTCGCTTCGGCAAAAATTGCTTGCAGTTCATCGCGATCAACGGGTTCTTTAGGCAGGTTGCCAACGTAAAGACGAACGGACATGAGAGATACCTCCAGATGTGATTGAATTTCAAATCCATGAGCATACACCAGCAATTGGGGTAGCTCAGGATCGAGAAAATGGATGAACTATTGCTACGTCCAGATATTTTTCCACTGATCCTGACCAACCTCAACAGCACAGACTGATGTAATAAAATCAAACTCTTTTGACCATTTACACGGTTTAGCTACGACCCTTTTATGAACTCTGGGTCGTAATTATTAGGTTTGAAGCTAATGCTTGGGCTTATATCTCTAATTATTACAGAATATTTACACTATTGTTAACCTAACACAAATTGCCGTAGGCAAGCTAGTATAACAGAAATATTTGGGTTTTTAACCAGATGTGAGCGATTGAGGACTCACGAGTAGGGCTAATCAAGTCGGATCAGGGATAACTCTTAAGGACAAACAGTGGCGGACGCTATGAGATAGGGGCGTGGTAAAGGATTCAACCGATGCGATCGCACCTCCTAATTGTTTGACTGTCCCCTTGAGATCATCCATTTGGGCCTCTGTCCAGTGACCCCGATACAAAATCGCTAAACCCCCCGGTTTCAGGAAGGGTAGAGCGTAGTCCGCACAAGCCGATGCCGAACTCACGGCACGAACGAGGGCGATATCATACCGTTGGCGATGGTGACGTTGTTGTCCAACTTTTTCTGCCCGACCGAGTACAGTGGTAGCATTAGGCATGGCTAACTGGGGAATCAGGCTATCGAGAAAGGTAATTTTTTTGCGCGTCGAATCGAGTAACGTCACCGAACTCGAAGGAAGCGCGATCGCGACAGGCAATCCCGGAAATCCTGCACCTGTACCAATATCAATAATTTTCAGCGGTTTCTCCTCCCCTGACAACCAAGAAACCACCCCTCGTAGCGAATCCCATAAATGCTTTTCCCAAAATTCCTCCGGTTGGGTGATGCGGGTTAAATTCAACTGACGATTCCCTGCCACAATCTCAGCATACAGGCGCTGAAACTGCCGTTGTTGACTTTCATTCGGTTGCCAATTTAAGGTTCCCCGCCAAACCTCAACCATCTCCGGGAGCAATTGTGTATTGTTCATTCGACTGTTCCCTGTTAAGAGTTCCCTGTCTAATGACAAAGGACAAATGACTAATGACTAATGACTCGTAACAGCCGCTTTTTGTCCCAGACTAGCCGGATCAACGGAGTTAAGTTCACCCTGTTGGATTGTCCAACAGCAGTCAGCAATTTGCAATAACTCACTCGCATCGTGAGTCACAACCAGTAAAGTCCAATGGGACTTGAGTTTTAAGAGCAAACTTGCTAACTGGCGGCGCATTGACCAATCCAGTCCGGCTGTTGGTTCGTCTAGCATCAATACTGTTGGTTGGCGAATCAATTGAACCGCTAAGGCTAAACGTCGCTGTTGACCGCCACTGAGAGCATGAGGGGACGTATACAGAGAAATCTCACCGAGTCCAACTTCACTTAAAGCTTCCTGAACCCGTTCTGAACCCAATTCTGGGTGTCCCATTCGCAATTCCTCTAGCACCGTACTCCCACAAAAGTGCCGTTCAGGAAACTGAAACACCAATCCGGCGAGTTGTTGCAAGTGATCAGGCGTCAGTTCCTGTTCACCCCAGAATATATCGCCCGATGTCGCTTGAGCTAAACCTGCCAAAATTTCTAATAAAGTGGTTTTGCCAGAACCACTGCGACCGATAATCAGTCCTAGTTGTTGCGGTGCGAGTGTTAGAGTCAGACCTTTTAAGATAGCGGTGGGGGTAGCGGGCGGGTGATAAGTTATATTTTTGAGATAAAGCATCCAAATCCGTTGAGCAAAAAGATGGTCGGATCTTCTTCATTGTGGCATCGATTGTCTTAGGATTGCGGACGGAACCTCCAATTACCGCCAACGTCGAACGTTAACAGACATTAGTTGTAGTTAAGACATGAATCATTGGTTGCCAACCCCCCGACGAACCGTAAACGCTTTAGCTGGTGCAGCGATGATGGTTGTCAGTTTTTGGGTGACTCCGAGTTTAGCTGGCGATCCGTTTCGTCCCAGTAATCCCCGCAATATTGGCGATAATACGGAAGCAGCATTTGAATCGATTTTCAAACAGGGCAATTATCAAGCCGCCAAAGACCACCTCCAGCAAGCTAAAGCGAGTGAGGGCAATGATCCGCTAGTCTATGCCATGCTCGCTGCGATCGCGTACACTGAGCGAGAGTTAGAAGCCCTGAATAATTACGCCACAAAAACCCGAACCACGGCTGAACAACTGATCACATCTGATCCACTACGCGGCAATCTTTACACCGCTGTCGGTCACTTTTTAGAAGGGACTTATAACTTTGAGAAAGAAGGTCCGGTTAGAGCGCTGAGTAAACTCCAGAAAGTCTTTCAATATTTAGACGCCGCCAAAGCAATTGATGCTACAGATCCAGAACTCAACTTGCTCACCGGTCACATGGATTTGATGCTAGCTGTCAATGTCCCCTTTGCTGACCCCGCTAATGCCATTGAAAAGTTAGAAACTCATGGCTATCCCAAGTATCTGACGTATCGGGGGATTGCCGTTGCTTATCGAGATTTGAAAAAATATAATCAGGCGATGGATTATGTCGAACGCGCTCTGGCAATGACGCCGGATAATCCCGAAGTCTTATACCTCAAAGCCCAAATATTAGTGCATCAAGATAAACCTGAAGCAGCGCTAGACTACTTTAAAAAAGCCTTAGAAAAACGGGCGCAACTTCCCAATTATTCGACGGGTCAAATTGTCTATGAGCAGTGTAAAGCGCAAGAAGAGGTTGATAATGTTGATCGGGATTGTCGGGGAGAACGCGATCGCGCTAGACTTGGAAATTAATAATGTAGAGACGTAGCATGCTACGTCTCTACACGGTGGGGGGTCAATCAACTATCCGCCCCACCTGGAACCCAACTATCAAAATATCAAGCATTCAACGTTTCAGTTCGCAATAGAGCCTTACGCAATCCATTTGCGGCTTCTTCCATTTCTACTAATTTATTAAGAGCCAGCGCAATATCATCTTCAACGTTCAAAAGTTTAGCGGCTTTCTTTACAGCTTTTTGCTCTTCAGATGAGTAATTTTCATCGGCACGAGCCATTTGAATGGCGTGATACAACAATGTCCTCGACGATGACCAAGTAGAAACATCAACCATAATATGGGATAATAATTCTTCCAACTTAGCACTTTTGTAGTCAAAGGATTTGTATTTTTCCATAAGTTCTTCTGGAGCGCCAACCATTCGCTGATGGTTCAGTAACCAGTTCATCTCGCCTGTTGAAACCTCTCCGTCAGCTCCGGCAATAGCTAGCAGTGCATATCCATAGTTAAGGTATGCTTCGTAGGGAGCTTCAGAAATTCCCAGGTTTTTTTTCATGTATTGAGAAGCCGGAACAACTTGTTTCTCAATGCTCATATTTTATCTCCTTTTTTGTTGAAATAAACAGAAGAAAATACTTTTATTTTTTTACCATTAAGTTTTTTTTTGTCAATACGACTAAAATGGTTTTGGCGATCACTAAGAGCTTGACGAGTAGCCTGAACTTGAGGCATCGCCTTGAGTTGGGGCGTTGGGGCGTTGGGGCGATTGGGCGGGTTCACGCCGCCATAGTGATTTAGGCGATAGCCATAAACAACCAAAGCCTTAGTCAATGGTGCGTTACGCTTCGCTAACACACCCTACTAACATGACGACAAACCCAATCTAATTAGGCGTGTCACTGGTTTATATTTACAGCACTTTCTGGTCTGATGCGATACCTGGATCAGGGCGCACGTCTGTGCGCCCCTACCGGATGAATCGCTAGATTGATTGGGAATGTCCTTGGTTGACGGATTGACGCTGACGCAATTGCCCTAAAGTCCCGCCAAAAACCCCAATTAAAAACAATCCGAATAGTGCGGAGGGTTCTGGTACATCTTTGGCAACAATAAAGGCATTATCCTGAATGTTGGTAATATCAGTATTGCGGCGGATAATATCAGAAAGTGTCGTATTGCCAATATCTGGTCTCAAATTCAGTAGATCCTGATCCGCCAGATAAAAGAAGCGATCGCCATCCTGTAAACGCTGGAATTGATCGGAGATAATTACATTGAACAGTTCGCCAACCATCCCACCTTTATAGGCGTCTTCAGCAATTCCCCCCATCCACAAATCGACTAAATCAATGTTATCTTGACCATCGGTTGTGCCGTAAATATCTCGGAAGCGCTGGGCAATTTCGGCGTTGGATGTAATTTGATCGAAACTCGTGTATCCGCCTAAACCCAACGCCCGACGTGCTTCATTATAACCGGGAAGTCCATGATCGCGTCCCCGTTGAATATTCACAGCGGGTAAATCCAATCCACCGTTTCCGGCGGGGAAGAGGAAATTGCGGACATCATCGACGATGAATGCATCAATAGTTTGCGATTTTTGAGAGGCTAATCCTAAAAGCAATGAATCAATCCCGTTATTGGTAATTTCTTGGGGATTAAAGAAACTATCTCTTAAGGAAATACTCCCCGCCGATGTACCATCATTGTTGATCCGTTGCAATTCTGGGGATAGCATGGTGTGACCGACTCGGTAGGCGGCGGTGGAAAATTCGTTGCTGATACTGGGGTTTACGGTTTCATCGTAGCGACTATAGGGATCGAGCGCCCCCTCACCCAAGAGTAAAGGCAAAAACTCATTGTAGGTAATTGCCTGAATTTGGGCACCGACAATCCGACGGGCGGTTTGGTAAGTATAGTCGTCTACAGAAAGTCCAGCGTTAGCCGCTTTTTCAGGAGTTGTCGGATCAGCCACAATTTCCTCGGCTAACCGATTGTGTTCTCGTACAAAAAGCGTATGAACTGCTGTTAAGCCAATCTGTTCATTTGCCCGCACATCCCCAGCGATAAATAAATCCTCAGAGTTGACACCAAAGGGATTGGCATTAGGCAAATTGGTAGTATTGAAGGGTAACAGATTACCCGCACCGGTTTTGAGTTTTCCGCCGTCTCCCGTGCGTAAAAAATTTGCCCGTTCTAAGTCTGATCCATAGACACTCGACCCATCAATATAAGCTGTAATCGCGTTAACTTGTTGGCGGGGATTATTACTATCTGTACCTGTTCCTGGTGCGGCGACATTTCTATTAAAGGGAATCTCTGATCCAGGGGTAAAGATTAAATCATTCTCTGGAACGATGATGGGTAACGGTTCTGCACCTTCAGGCGGATCAGTCAAGTCGATGTCATGATCCAGGAATTGTCCCCATTGCCATAGCCAATCGCTGGCGTGGAAGGGATTGGGGAGTGATTCGGATTGAGCTGCGATCGCGTTACTGATGGCGCGAGGGTTGGGGCGATTCATACCCGCAGGCGCGGAAATTCCATCACTGTAATCGGGTTCGAGGAGGCGAATCAGTTCAATTTCGGCTTCACCCCAGCTCGGATTATCCAGGTTATTGTTTGACCCGTCAATCGACCTAAATTCTATGGCTTGGGCGGGTAGGGATAGGGCAAATCCTACGCTAGCAAAACTGGTTAGGGTAAGCAGAGTGTGACGGATTTTGCGAGCAGTCATCATAGTTGAATTACACCTTGATAGTTATGAATGAACTGAAAACTTATGGTTCAGGAAAGTACCTGAAGGTATCAAATCATAAAATTCAGTTCTATCTATTACTCACGATTAAGCCGCCATTTTTACGCAAAAAGCGAATATTTGTTACATTTTTTCACAAAACCGCTCAGGGTTTACCTGCTATAGCAGTAGACACATTGATTAGGACAAGCGAACTGTTGTCAAGACTGCCGCCGGAACACCTCTACCAGGTTTTGGAGATTGCCGATCAAGGGGAATTTTGATAACGGGCGATCGCAGCCATGGCTTTTTCTTTATCGCCATAGTGCGATTGGATAGTTTGGGCGATCTGAACCGCTCGCTTATGCTCACCTGTAGCCGCTAACCGAGGCACAATCCCTACCCTTGAAGCCGCATCAAATAATAAGCTATGGGAATAATTCCAAACGAACCCAGATGCATCGACATAACTGTCATTGCCAGATTAGGATGCTTGTGCTTTAATAAATCTGCGATCGCAAACCCCTTGGTTACAAAGCCCAAGACAAAGCTAATCAGCAGTAATCCGGCTGTCACACCATATAGAAAAGCTATGTTTGCGGAACTATCCATGGCGCTGATCAGGAATAACGTAGCAAAGCCCAAAACAACAAAGAAAAGATACACCCAGAATTTAAACATTCCTTGGCTAATATTCTTTAAATACCCCCGACGCTGACAAAAGGAAAGACACATCGCCGCCGATAAAATCGAACCAATTGGAGCCAGAGGAAATATTACACTTAAGAAAACAGAACTAACAAAACTAGCCAACAGATAAAACCCATTCGCCAATCCTGCTATCAAAAAAGCTTTTCGGTAAGGAATCAATTCTCGCTTGCACAAGATAAAGGATTCAATTAAAACCGTAGCCAATAACGGTAATCCATACCCGTACATCAATGAAATAGCCGGAAGTGTAATTAGACTGGAGGCGAATAACAATTCTCTGTTCAATCCACCGCAAGCCATGGCGGGTAATGTCAGCATTAGCAGTAACCAGACTGTACCTCCTGTCACCTTAAGCCAAGAGAGTCTCGGCTGTTGCAGCTTGAGGGGGACACCAGGGTAAGGGATAAGGGGAGCAGGTGTCAGAGGGAGCAGAGTCATCTCCAGCGTTGGCTTCTGTGTCATCGGTATTCTCCAGCAACTCGTGTTATGTCCCCTCTAATCAGTCACGTCTTTGAGAACCCATCGACTCCTCATCGACTTAGTTTAGACGGGGTTACTGGACTATATCTCTCTAGTTCAGGAGGCTTATGCAATGCATTCCACATTTATATGCTCTAGTATATCTTTAGCGGCTTCTGCTCTTCATAACCGTCTTCACCCCATTGGATATCTTTTTCACCCAGTAGGGTGTATTTTTTTGATTAAAAATATTGTATGAATAATTAAATAATAATTGTCATTGTATCACTTTATTAATTAAAATCCATATTTATTGTTCTGCGAAATAAAATAGAATTAAAAAGATACATAGGTGTAATCATGCAATTTAGAAACGAGAACTTTTCAGGGTTGCCTCGTTTCCTCCATCGCTCTTTTTCGCTTCAGAGGACAGGGGCAAAACGATTAGCAAGCTCAAGGTTAACCAAAGTAGTAACACTAACCCTTGCCGTTGTGTTAACAAATTTGGAATTCACCTTAGCTCAAGCTCAAGTTCCTGGAAATAGCAATATTAACCCACCAACCTTCCAACCGTTACCCTCTCCTAGATTGCCCGGGCGTGACCTACAAGTAGAGCCTTTTCGACCTGCACCAATTCCGGCTCTCTACGAACATCCCGATTTCTTTGAGGAGGGACATGAAAAGTTTGAGGAACAAATCGACAATCTAAGACAGAGAAATAGGCAAGAGTCTTCCGAAGACGAGGACGAGGTACTCACAATTGAAGAGTCAGCGTACTGGGAAAATCAAAACCATGGAGAGAGTTGGTTGATAAACAAAGCCTACCTTGACCTAAATTAAGTGTTTGTAAGTAAGCGCTGTCTTCGCTTCTGCCACTAAAGTGGCGACTACAAACCCCGGCGCGATCGCACGATTTCTCTAGATGGTTATCCGGATCGAGCCACATTGTAGAGACGTTGCATGCAACGTCTCTACAATGTTGATTTGCCTAAAACCTTTTCAAAATAAAAAGTAACGCTGTGCCATCGGTAAACTCTCAGCCGGTTCGCAGGTTAACAATTCCCCATCTGCCCTCACTTGATAGGTTTCTGGATCAACTTCCATCTCCGGTAAAGCATCATTTAACTTCATATCTCGCTTACTCACTTGCCGCGTATTTGACACCGCCACTGTGGGTTTTTGTAAGTTCAATTGTGTGGCAATATCTCGGTCTAATGCCGCCTGTGATACAAAGGTTAATGACGTAGCCGCGATCGCACCGCCAAAACTGCCAAACATCTGGCGGCTGTGAATCGGTTGGGGCGTGGGAATACTAGCATTAGCATCCCCCATTTGCGACCAGGCGATCATACCCCCTTTAATCACAATCTCTGGTTTCACGCCAAAAAAGGCGGGTTTCCACAAACATAAGTCTGCCAGCTTCCCTTCCTCAACTGAACCCACATAGTCAGCAATGCCATGGGTAATTGCTGGGTTAATTGTATACTTTGCCACATACCGCTTTGCCCGAAAGTTATCATGATCCACCGTTTCCCCAGAAGATAAAACGCCCCGTTGCACTTTCATTTTGTGCGCCGTTTGCCAAGTGCGAATAATCACTTCTCCGACTCGCCCCATCGCCTGAGAATCGGAGGCAATCATACTAAATGCGCCTAAATCGTGCAAAATATCCTCAGCCGCGATCGTTTCTCGGCGAATCCGTGACTCGGCAAAGGCGACATCCTCTGGAATCCCCCGATCCAAGTGATGGCATACCATCAACATATCCAGATGTTCTTCCAAGGTATTCATCGTATAGGGGCGGGTGGGATTCGTGGAGGAGGGCAAAACATTGGCTTGCCCGCAAACTTTGATAATATCGGGGGCATGACCCCCACCGGCGCCTTCGGTATGGTAGGTATGGATGGCACGGTTTTTGAATGCCGCGATCGTGTTTTCCACAAATCCGGCTTCATTTAGGGTGTCGGTATGGATGGCGACTTGGACATCATACTCATCCGCGACGCACAGACAGGTGTCAATTGTGGCTGGTGTTGTTCCCCAATCTTCGTGTAACTTTAACCCCATTGCCCCCGCTAACACTTGTTCTACAAGTCCTTGGGGTTGACTACTATTGCCTTTGCCCAGAAATCCCAAGTTTACGGGAAAAGCTTCGGCGGCTTGCAGCATCCGGTAAATGTTCCACGGACCCGGTGTACAAGTGGTGGCGTTGGTGCCGGTTGCCGGTCCCGTACCGCCGCCTAACATGGTAGTAATCCCGGATGCGATCGCGACTTCAATTTGTTGGGGACAGATAAAGTGAATATGGGAATCAATCCCCCCAGCGGTGAGAATCATGCCTTCTCCAGCCACGGCTTCAGTCCCCGGACCGATAATTATATCGACGTTATCTTGGATATAGGGATTTCCGGCTTTGCCGATCTTGAAAATCTTGCCGTCTTTAATCCCGATATCGGCTTTTACAATTCCCCACCAATCCAAAATCAGGGCATTGGTAATCACCAGATCCACCGCCCCATCGGCATTAGATATGGGAGATTGTCCCATCCCATCCCGAATAACTTTACCGCCACCGAATTTGACTTCATCGCCATAGGTTGTCAAATCTTGTTCTACTTCAATGAATAATTCAGTATCAGCAAGACGGATGCGATCGCCTACAGTCGGACCATAAGTTTCAGCATAGGCGCGGCGATCCATTCGGTAACTCATCGCGATTTCTGTCAGAGATAATGGGGCGGGTTAATTATACGGCAAAAGGCGCGATCGCACGTCCCAAAATGAGTAAAAAAAGAGGAGAAAACCCAGGTTTCTCCCCATTTCTTACCTCCCAAAGGCAACGTGATTCTCAAACAAGGTTAAGTTTTGTTTAAAAATCTGTGCCAATGTGCCAAATTCATGCTATTTTTTATGCTGATAGCCGATGCTCATCAACGTCAACCTGCAACTGGCGACAGGGAATTTTTTCAATCTTGATGGCTTGACCCAGATACGGTGATAAGACTTCTAGCTGAGCCTCCGATGCCGCTTCAAATAATACGCGATCGCCGGGAAAAACAACACGCTCGAAACTGTAAGCGCCAGGATTGCCCATCCGAATCACTTGCAGGGAGCTAGTTGTATTGGCATAGCTACAAAGACGTTGAGCAGAAGCACTCGTCGGTTGTGAAGGAATGGCTGATGTAATCATGGGTCTTAGGTGTTCTTAAGTAACAAAGCGAAGGTGATTGACTCCCTCTATTTTAATTTTTACAAACTTAAGTTTAAGCTTGTTGAAAATAATCCTTAAATTTTTGATAAATTTTGATTTATTGTTACAACTTGATACAAAAAACGCTCTAAATTAAAACGAGTAGTCTGTCAACCTAGGGGGGAGGGGTTTGCAGTAGTCGTCTAAATACCTAGGTTTACCGATAATCGACCCAGAGATTCACAACTAAAAATCTCTGGTTCGATTGTTGTCTATAGGGGAAGCCGCCGCCGTAAAAGGAGTGTAGATAGACACCTTGAGGCGATGGGAGAAAGAAGGCAAAACCATGGCTATAACTTTGAGATGGTCAAGGATTTAGCCGCCGATGTATTAGAGATTATCACAGTATTCTCGGCTAGGTTGTATGGTTCACGTTCAAGGCGCAACCAGAAGATTCTAGAGAAATTGATTGAAGCTGTTGACACCTCTGGCAAATCTCCGTAAGCTTGAGAAAGCCGAGATTTAGTAATCTCCATGACCCTAGGCGAGTCTCGCACTTATGTCACCACAACAACCAATCAATGGGCGGTTGCGTTTTTGAATGACGCGGCGACTGTCGGCTATGATGCCAAGATTGAGTGCTTAAAGCTGCTCTTGGAGCAAAAGCCTCCAAGTAAGTCAAGGCTCAATACTCAACTACAGCTCTCATCAGACATCAACAAGCGACAGGCGAACAGCATCATCGCTTATGTTGAAGGCGCAGTTAAATCCGCCAAGGAGTGCCGTAGCAATCATCTAAAATTGCTGCAAGGCAAGCTTAAGCACACAACAGAAGTCATTGAGAATTTAGAGAAGAAAATTAAAGCGCACTCCTATTATCTACAAGCTGTAGAACAGGTGAACCGAGGGAAAAAGAAGAAAGTTCCCAAGTCCCTCAAACCTAAGTATCCAGACGCTTGCCCCAGGCGGTGCGCTCACCATTTAACCCTATACAGGCAAGCCCAAGTTAAACTTCATCACAAGAAACGGTACACCCACAAGCTAAAGCAGAACATCGCCCATATCAAAGCGTCTCCTGTGCACGTAAACTTGGGAAACAAATATACCGTGGAGATGATTGGTTCCAAAGATGAATCTTATGGAAATCAGATTTGCCAGTTGGATTTAATTGGCAAAGAACTTCATATTCGAGTTCCTTATGCTCTAGAAAAGCGATATGGGAAGTACATTCAGTTTCCTATCCGTTTACCCAAACATGGAACCGATAACCTAGCAACAGCCTGGTACAACAAGCAAGCTTTAACCTATCGATTCATCCAAAAAAGTTTGACGGAGTGGGAAATCCACATCACCTTTGATGTCGAACCTGCACCCAGGATAACTGCTCCCGTTTCTTGGGGAGCTATTGGTGTAGACCTTAATCCCAACTGTATCGGTTGGGCAATGGCTGACAAGGACGGAAACCTGGATGGCTTTGGTCAATTCAAGGTTAATATCCAGTCTCAACCTAAAGGACGTACTGAGGCTATCTTGGTCGATGTTGTGACTGATTTGACTAAGTTGGCTTTAGAGCATAAGCGCCCTATTGTTGTCGAAAAGCTCGACTTTAGCGACAAGAAAAAACGGTTGCGCGAACTAAATACTCGGCACAACCGTATGTTAAGTAACTTTGCTTACTCAAAATTTCTTCAACTCCTATTAGCTAGATGCTTCAAATTGGGCATCCAAGTCATTGAGGTCAATCCCGCTTACAGTAGCTGGATTGGACTAATTAAGTTCATGTCGATGTACGGCATGAATAGCGCCACCGCCGCTGCCTTCGTGTTGGCTCGACGTGGAATGTTTTTATCGGAAAGACTGCCAGCCAGAACCGCCTACCAAGAAACGGAATCTTTGAAGCACGTCTGGTCATACTGGCGGTCGGTGGCGAAACGAGTCAAAGGCTCGTCTCGCCACTCCTTCTACTTGCCTAGACTAACAGTCTACTCCAGGTTACGCCCAGTACGGAGCGGGGAGTCATGGGATGAACCGTCATCGGCTGTTGTCAATTCCTTCGGGGAGCTTGGAGAGGTCGGTGAGAATCCGACGGGAAGTCGTTAGTACCGCATGACGGCGTATCTTGCATAGTTTTGCATAGATATTTTTTAGCGGTTGACTTGGCTCAAGACCATTAAAATTGTTACAATACTCCCCGCAGCTTGCGAGAATGATCAACTAAACTCTCAGCAAACTCATCTAAACGCTTCGAGAGTTTCTCATCTAAAAGCTTGCCATCCTCACCAAAGGCTTGCCACGCCCGACCAAAGGCGATTTGCTCTGGAATCACCCAACCATGAACCCAACGTATAATCAGCCGTAGTTCATTGAGGGCATTACTGTTCGCTTGACCTCCTAACACACTCAGCAGACCCGTCACTTTACCCGATAAATGGTCAAATGTCATCAAATCCAGGGCATTTTTGAGTACCCCACTCACGCCCCCATGATATTCCGGTGTGACCAAAATTAAGCCATCGGCTTCCTGTACCGTTTCTCGTAACCGGACGACATCAGGATAACCGGGATAGTCATCGCTACCGATACAAAACGGTAACTGCATCTGTCGCAGGTCAAGGATTTCTGTGGATGCACCCAAGGCTTGCACGCGCTGAATGGCTAAGGTTAAGGCTTGATAGCTATAGGATTTAGCTCGCAGGCTACCATTAATGCCAACAATTTTTACCATGTCTTGCCAATTAATACCCTTTCATACAAAATACCTTAGCTTGACGCCTAACGCCTCACGCCATATCTGTATTTAGAATTTAGATTGGCGTGAGATGGATAGGCAGTCAATCAATGGGGTTCAATGCCCCAAAGATTGAGTAACGCTAAACTAGAAGTTGGTAAGCAGTTGAAAGTGCCACGTCACGCCTTGGCAGCATAACGCTGCGAGTTAATAGACAGGACCAACAAGGGAAATTTGGATGAACAACAGTTCCTGGATGAGATCATGGATGGGAGATGAACCACGTAGAGGTTCAACGGGTAAGCCAAAGCAGCCACAGATTAAACCTCGTTATTGGTGGCGTATGGTAACCAGCTTAGTGATCGTTCAAGGTGTGATCCTGGGTGTCCCTGCCCAAGCGCAACAACAGACAGAGCCAAAACCATCGCTAAGCTATGGGCAGCTTTTGCGGAAAATTGATGAGTGCACTCCGCCACCCCCATCCCAAGCTGAAGATACCCCACCGAGTCAGACATCGAAAGCGGATTGTGATATCAAAAAAGTCGAACTTGACTCAGCCCGTAATGTTGCCAGAGTCTACTTAGCCGGACAGGAAGACTCTGAACCTCCTCAAGAAGTCATGCTACTGGAGCAAAATGGCGAACTGATTGGGAAACTGCGGAACACCGATATTCCCTTGGATGTGACGCCAACTACAAATAATTCCGCCGCCTTAGGGTTGGTGATGCAGTTATTTTTGCTCTTACTCTTGCTAGCCGGACTGATGATGATTCTGCGCCGCTCGGCGAGTAGTTCGGGTCAAGCGTTAAACTTTGGCAAATCCCGCGCTCGCTTTCAGATGGAAGCGAAAACAGGCATACAGTTTGATGATGTCGCTGGGATTGAAGAAGCTAAAGAAGAATTGCAAGAAGTCGTCACGTTTCTCAAACAACCGGAACGGTTTACCGCAATCGGCGCTCGTATCCCTAAAGGGGTTCTGTTAGTCGGTCCTCCGGGTACAGGAAAAACGCTCTTGGCAAAAGCTATAGCGGGAGAAGCGGGTGTTCCTTTCTTTAGTATCTCTGGCAGTGAGTTTGTGGAGATGTTTGTCGGGGTGGGCGCCTCGCGGGTGCGGGATTTATTCAAAAAAGCCAAAGAAAATGCTCCCTGCTTGATCTTCATTGATGAAATCGACGCCGTTGGCAGACAACGGGGTGCGGGTATCGGTGGGGGTAACGATGAGCGAGAGCAAACCCTCAACCAGTTGCTCACGGAAATGGATGGATTTGAGGGGAATACGGGCATTATCATCATTGCGGCGACTAACCGTCCCGATGTTTTAGATTCCGCCCTGCTCAGACCTGGGCGATTTGATCGCCATGTTATGGTGGATCTTCCCACCTACAAGGGACGGCTGGGGATCTTGGATGTCCATAGTCGGAATAAAAAATTGGCACCGGAGATATCCTTAGAAGCGATCGCGCGACGCACTCCGGGATTTTCTGGCGCGGATTTGGCTAACCTGCTCAACGAGGCGGCTATCCTCACCGCCCGACGGCGTAAGGAGGCAATCACACCCCTAGAAATTGATGATGCCATTGATCGGGTTAGCATTGGTCTGCAAATGACGCCGCTTCTGGATAGTAAGAAAAAGCGATTAATTGCTTACCATGAGGTCGGACATGCCTTGCTGATGACCATACTGAAAAATTCCGATCCCTTAAACAAGGTGACAATTTTGCCCCGTTCCGGTGGTGTGGGTGGGTTTGCCCAACCCTTACCCAATGAAGAATTTATGGATATCAGTCGTTCCACCGATCTGGGTGATCTGTACTTGCCCCGGACTTGGCTAATCGATCAGATTACCATCGCCTTGGGGGGTAGGGCTTCGGAAGAAGAAGTCTTTGGTCATGGTGAGGTGACCATTGGTGCCGCCAGTGATATTAAGAAAGTGGCAGAACTGGCTCGTGAGATGGTGACTCGGTACGGTATGTCTGATTTAGGTCCGGTTGCTCTGGAACGCCCAGATAGCGAAGTGTTTCTCGGCGGCGGTTGGACTCAGCGATCGGACTATTCTGAAGCCATTGCCACCCAAATCGATCATCGAGTGCGAGCGATCGCGATGCAATGCTATGAGGAGGCTCGTCAGCTAATCCGCGACAATCGACCGTTGATTGATCGGTTGGTTGATATTTTGTTGGATCAGGAAACCATTGAAGGGGAGCAATTTCGACAAATTGTTGCCGAACATACCCAACTGCCCGAAAAACAAATGGCGGTAATACATTAGGAAGGCAGAAGGCAGAAGGCTCTCCAGGTTTACTGAGACGTTCCGCCGGAACGTCTCTACTAAATTCTGATGTGTCCTCACCGATGCCACCAATTTGTGTAACGTCTTCTTGCCATCATCATTTTGATGCTGTTTGCTGTCGGTACATTTCCCGGAGAACTAAGGCGGGGTCGATATAGTTGTCGGTGTACTTTAACCCCCAATGCAAATGAGGACCGGTGGTGCGCCCCGTCATTCCCACGCGACCAATTCGGGTGCCGGTGGGTATCTGTTGACCTTTCCAGATTTGAATCCCGCCACTGCGATCGCTCAAATACACGCCTTGGCTATCTGTTTCCACATGACCTTTGAGGTGACAGTAGATATGCTTCCACTCACCGGATTGGATGGTGATAGAGGTGCCACAGGCGGTATTATCGGAGAGGGATACTACCTGACCTGCCCACCAGTTGCGAATGTAACTGCCTTCAGGTGCGGCGATGTCTAAGCCTCGATGAAATTCTGTACCCGATCCACGGGGAGAACGACGGTAGCCGTAGGGAGAGGTATAAGCCTGAAAATTCTCAACGGGAAATGAACCTCCCTGCCAATAAGTGTTAGTTGTTATCTGAGTAGGTGTAACCTCTGAGGCGGTAACTCGGTTTTGGGTGATTACTCCCCAGAGGATTAAACTGATTAAACTTAGTCCCGCTAACAGGAGAAAGCGTTTTACGGCTGTCTTGTGTTTGCTGTGTCGTTGGCGTGGAAACACTCCTGACATTTCCTCACTCCTCGATGGGATGAACGAACAAGTGGCTTCGCTACCTTAACATTTCCCCGGCTGGGATAGGTAGATCCCCATCGACTTTATTCGGGAATATGGGACTATTTGCTCAGGCAGATACCGGGTGGAGAAGGCTATGATGGATTTTGACGTGGTAACGATTCCGACATCCAGCCAGACGCCTAAAAATCTTGATGGTGATTTCTACCGTTTTTACCCCTCTCTCTATGTCTTTCAACCTTTATATTTCATACTTCCGATGACAGCGACGGTCAAAATTCAGCCTTCTGGTTTCTGCGTTAAGTACCCCAACACCTCTTGGCGAGTCACTTTTGTTGAGGAAGCGTCGGGGAAGTTCCGGTTTTCACTGATTGGATCTGACTTTAAGTTTGAACCCAGAGATCGCTACCGCTACCCTTCTCATGATGAGGCTAAACGCGCTGCTATTTGCTTTCTGGAGTTGATGAAACGGTTAGCCCATTCTCGGATGCGCTTAAGCGTGCTAACTGAGATTGGTCTTTTGAAATTTCCCCAACAACAACATCGGGATTATAAACTGTGGTTGGTGGTAGACCGCGCCCGTTATTCCTGGGAAGCCACTCGACGAGATGGTCTTTGTATTCGATCGCAGCGCTGGTACAAGCGACCGGAAACCGCTTTATCTAAAGCACAGCAGCATATTGACTGCGAGTATGCTAAGTCTCAGATCCGGGATGTTATTGGCTGGGTTTAAGGCGTTGCTTTGTCAAAGTTCACTCCAACTCCCTCTGGCAAAATTTTGGGCTTAGACATCAGCGATCGCTACTGAGATTAAAGTCCAAACCTCCAGGAGGAGGCTCCATACCTAAAAACTCTCTATATATCCTGTCTTTATAGTCTTGACCAATTTCGTTCACAGCTTGAATAAATGATTGGTACGTACCTATACCTCCCACTTTTTCCCAAAATTCATTACCAATTAAAACAACTTCATCTTCTTTCATATTGAACCATCGAGTAGGTGGAGACCATGCATAGTCTTCTTTCAATCCGTAAGGGTTGTAGGGTAATGCAAAGTATGCCTCATCAACTTTTTTAGGGTTCATACTATACAACTTTAGGATTTTCTCTTTACTAACTTTTGTTTGATCGCTGTTAGGTAGTGGTGCTTTTAATTCAAAAGCGTATGTTTTGCTATTAGTTTTATCTTGAGCAAAAATATCACAGATTACCTGTACAGGTATATCTTCACCATCTCCCTGCAAAATATAAGACAATTCATTATCCCAATCAGGTCTTACTCTAGCTTCTTCTAAAGATGGGTGTTCTAGCCTATTGAGTACTTCTGTAATTCGCCTAAGCCTTTCAGTTTTTACTAATCCGTGAATGGTGTGATTCATCACTCCATCACCTAATCCTTCTTGAGCAGCTACTATAGCTAGTTTTTCCCAGACTTTACCAAAGGGAGTGACAAATCTTCTCTCAAAGTGAGAACCTTTGAAAATTTCATCGGGGACTAAAGCAGCATAGAGAGGTTTAAATGCTCTATGCTCTTCAGGAATGAAAGGATTTTTAATGAGTACATTCTCCATTACCTTATCCATCATTTCTTTGATGACGGATTGAATGGCAGTCTTGATTTTTTTTGAATCATTCATGTAACTTTCGCTATAAAATTACTTTCACTAAAGATTTAGCTATATGATAAACAACAGGAACTGATACTGCATTTCCAAATTGCTTTTTAGCCGTACTTTCCTTGTCAGCAATTGTGAACCAATCTGGAAAGCCCTGCAATCTAGCATAGTCTTTTGCAGATAAAGGTTTGTACTTTCCTTTTCTATAGATTTCTCGAATGAATGTATTTTTATAATCTTGAGGTTCTTGAGAATCTAGTGGTACAGTGGCAACAAAATCTCTAGTACCCGTTGCCGTCAACGTCCCAATTACATCTGAATTTGGTAAAAATATCTTAGAAATTCCATTGATTCCTGAAGAAATCTTAGAGTTAAAAAATTCATAGCCTTTGTGATCAATATATCGAAGTATTTTTTTGGTAATTAACTTGTCGAGTTCGGCGGCGGTCAAATTTGGGATAAGTTGATCTAGAACTTCAAATTTTAAAGGATTACCATCTTTCAAGCCATATTTCTTTTTTCTTCTATTTTTGAGTATTGTTTGACAAATCAATTTTTCTCGTTGAGTAGTCCTGACAAGATCCCAGGAGTGAATCGTGGTATGTCCATCTCGAATATCTGTAAAGATAAAGAAATCATTTAACTCATCATTTTTTTGAAATCTACCTCTAGAAGCCGGTATTTTTCCTCCAAACAAAATATCGGGAGAGAATTTTTTCTTTCTCACTTCACTAGCCTCAATACCCTCTATGAATTCATAAAGTTTTGGTTTAACGTGCAAGGGTTCAGGAAATTGGAAAGATTCGCTATTATCTAAATCATCTCTAACTCCTACTATAAATACCCTTTCTCTATCCTGAGGAACGCCAAAGTCATAGGAATTGATTACACTGGCTTTAACGTTATAGCCTAAGCTTTTAAGCTTGCTGATTATTAGTTCAAAGCTTTGCCTATGTCGCGGATCGGTTAAGCCTTTTACATTTTCAAATATAAACCCTTTTGGTTGATTTTGTGCTACAACTCTAATTACATCAAACCAAAGCTTTCCCCTTGGATCATCTAAACCTTTTATTTTTCCAGCAATAGACCAGGGTTGACAAGGAACTCCACCAACTACTATATCCACCGAAAAAGGAAATTTCCCAAGTTTGACAATATCCCCCAGATTTACTTCTTCTGAGTTCAAATAACTAATAAAGTTTTTTGTGTAAATTTTTATAGCTTCTTTAT
This sequence comes from Coleofasciculus sp. G1-WW12-02, assembly GCF_040219735.1. Lineage (NCBI taxonomy): Bacteria > Bacillati > Cyanobacteriota > Cyanophyceae > Coleofasciculales > Coleofasciculaceae > Coleofasciculus > Coleofasciculus sp. G1-WW12-02. Next base: position 67,941 of record NZ_JAVJRX010000179.1, read on the forward strand.
CAATTTCTGAATAGCCTAAGCATTTTCCTCCTAACTCTTCAAGAGCAATCCTAAATCCACCAATACCAGAAAATAAATCCACAAATGTAAATTTAGGATTAAACCATAGAAGGTTAGATGGTTTAGATGGATTAAATAGCTCTAACTGATTAGAAGACAATGCCGATTTCATCACCGATTTTAAGTTTGACAATCAACCCAAATTAAAAAATATTTCCACTAATCTACGTTTAGAGTTAAGCCAGGTTTTCTCTGAAATGTACTTGATTCGGTTAGAGTATCTAATCGCTGAGTTACCATCATGACCGTGGCTTAAGTGTGTAGATAGTATAGAAGGTATTATACTTGACTTTGATACCTGCGACTATACCGCTTCGCCTGGTTAATGTTCCCGGATACGCCTTTACTTTGACGCTTCGCCTCCACCATTGCTACCACCTGCAACTCTACAAACAAGGCATAATCCGCCCGTTTATTGGCTGTGGGATATTCCGCGATCGCGAAATTCCTGCCTTTTTGGGGCGAATTCCTTTATAATACTTAAGCTTTTCCGAGTCTACCTCCCACCCTGCTAACCGCAATTTAGCCAAGAAGGTCTTGAAAGTTGTTACAATCTTTAACTCAGTAGACCAAATTTATGTCCAGGTACTTCGTTCGGCAAGAGCCAAATCATCGTAAAGTATTATATCAATTTATTATCTTATTTTTCAATGAGCAAACTTCTGTATCATTCTTAGTCCACAAAAAGCAGAAAGGAGTAAAGTGAAAAAGTGAAGCTATAAAGCTTCCCTGACAGATAACCGCGTCTAGTCTAGTGTAACTTAAACATCACGATAACAAGGTCAAAAGATCTGTTTACCCCAATATCTGTCTCGTCAACAAACAACAGCAACGATAAACTGGATTGTTCATAATTTCCTCAAAGACAAGACTGGGAGCTATGCAACTGAAGGGTGTGAGGTCAGTCAGTGCAACTCCAAAACAACTTGTGTCACTAGAGGAAATTACGGGCAAAAATTTAAAAGTTGCTGTTGTTTTTCAATGGACAAAATTCTTTAGGGTTGACGTTTGCTCAAAGACGGGTTTTGTTGATAAATTATCAGTAACTAGCGACACCCTAAACTATCCCGCGTGGAAACGCCAGTGAAGGGATTAACACCCTCTGCCCGTTTACACATTAACGAGATTTGATAGGTATCAAGCAATGCACCGGAAAAATCTGCCCCGGTAATCGTGGCATCAAAAAAGCGGCTGCGATTGGCAATAGCATCAGTAAAAATAGCATTGGTTAAATTAGCACCGTCAAAGATAACTCGATCCGCTAAAGTCTCTGACAGGTTAGCTCCAGTTAAATCCGCCTCAAAAAACGCCGCTTTGGTGAGAATTGATCCTTGAAGAGACGCTCCTCGAAAAGAGGCGCCGCGTAGATCTGCGCCAGCAAAGGAGGTTCCCGCTAAGTTTTGATTGGAAAAATCTCGATAGTGTAATTCAGTAAGGGTGTAGTTGACAGTATTATCTTGTGCGATCGCGCAAGGCACATCTACCATCCACGCTATAACTGTCATCAACAATCCCATGCCAATTGCCAAAAGTTGCATAGCCTGGTGACTGGGGCGATTTTCGGTTCGTTTTTGGCTCGCAGTAGTCATATTCAAACAGATGGGGGCTAACTTACCTATTTTGCCGCAAGCTGGGATTGGTCATTTGTCAAATAACAGGGAACAGGGAACAGCGGCATTTTGTTAAGATACATTAATTACTCATTAGTCGCCCTATCCTACCAAGCCACTCATGATCACTGAACTTTTGCCCTTCCAATTTGAGTTAAATACGAGCGCGATCGCGGGTGCATCGTTGTGGGCGCTAGCGCTTTACTGGGGCTTCTCGACGCTAAGCCACTGGATCATGGAACAGCTAAATCGCTGGTTTAACTTTGCCGAGCGATCGCTCTACACCTCTGTGAAGGAATATGAACGCACTCGTCGGGGAAGAGAAGCCCAAAACACATTCTATGCTTCCCTGTTCAGCATTGTGCCATTTTTAATCGTTGGCGCTGGCTGCAACTGGGGTGTCGAACTTACTCTCGGTTCGAGTTGGGCAATTAGTATGGGGCTTCTGGCTTGTATCAGTGGCGCTGTTTATGAACTAGGGCGTCGTGATAGTCAGTCGAATTAATTATTTATCCTTTATCTTTCCTCAGAACCAGAATCCTCCATGTTAACCAGCGCATTGTGGATTTTATTGATGGGCTTTTTTGGGGGTCAAATTGCCCGTCGTTTAGGTGCGCCACCGTTGATCGGTATGATTTTGGTGGGGATTGTCCTCGGACCACAGGTTGGCAATGTCATCAGTTCAGATGTACTAGAGGTGGCGGATAGCCTGCGAACGGTTGCTGTGATGGTTATCTTAATGAAAGCAGGATTGGGGCTGGATCGGGAAAAGCTACTTTCTCAGGGAAGTGTGGCGCTGCGGTTAGGATTTTTGCCGGCGGGGTTTGAGGCAATTGCGATCGCGTTAGCCGCGATCTGGATTTTTCAGTTTGACGTTCCCACTGGGTTACTCTTGGGTTGCATCATTGGCGCAGAATCTCCGGCGGTAATTGTCCCAGGAATGCTGCGACTGAAACGTTTGGGTTGGGGGGTGACTAAGGGAATTCCCGATGCCATTCTCACGGGGAGTGCCTTATCCGATGTTCTATTATTACTTCTATTCAGTTTATTGTTGAGTTTTTTAGGTCAGGGCGGAATTGAAACCATCACCCTACCTGGAGGATTTACACTTTCAGCCGTACAATTACTACCGTTTCAAGTATTCATTGAAATCGGACTGGGCGTCTTAATTGGCTACGCGGCGGCTCGTTTAATCGTCTCGCTGCTAACGGAACAAAATTGGACACAAAACACGGTTCAAGATGTTTTAATTGCCGCTGGAATTGCTCTATTATTGGTAATTGTTGAGAAAACATTGCCTTATTCAGGTTACTTAGCCGCTATGGCGATGGGGTTCTTTTTGATTGAGTTGGATGCACCGTTGGCTCGACGCCTACGCGGTGGATTTGATAGCCTTTGGATTGTGGCGGAGATTGTCCTATTTGTCTTATTAGGCGCTAGCGTTCAACTCCAGGTATTAGGAAATACAGTTTTACCGGGACTTTTATTGTTAGCTATTGGTTTGTTTATTGGTCGTCCCGTGGGTTGGTATCTCTCGACGTTAGGGAGTAATTGGACATGGCAAGAACGGTTGTTTTTACTGCCGGGAAATATGGCAAAAGCAACGGTACAAGCGGCGATTGGTGCGATTCCTTTCGCTAGGGGAATTGAAGGGGGAGAAGTAATTTTAGCGATCGCGGCGCTTTCAATTTTGACCACGGCACCGATTGGTGCTTGGGCGATTCCTACGTTTGCGCCAAAATTATTGGAACGGGGAGAGGTTGACCCGACGAAAGTAACTGTGGTGACTTGTACCGTATTGTTAGCGGCTGTGGATACATCTCCCTTGGCGACAGAGGTTTTAAGGAAAGTAGCCAGTATTGCTCGGCGTACAGATGGTGAAGTGATTGTCTTACATGTTATCAATAGTGATGAGATAGAGGAGGTAGAAAAGCTGCGCGATCGCACTCAACGATTGCTCAGTGATATTCGCTATCAATTTATCACGCTCACGGGTTCCATTCCAGAGGAAATAGTTCGTGTGGCGCAAGAGTATCAAGTGGCAGATATTGTCATGGGAAAACGGGGACATCAACGTTGGCAACAGGTACGAGTCGGTTCCGTGTCGCGAGCGGTTCTAGAAATGAGTTCTCTTCCTGTTATCTTAGTCGAAGATCCACAAAATAATTTTCTGGCAAAAAGCAACACCTAATTTATAATTAAGATGACTTGTATTGACTATTTGTGCAAACTTTTAGTACGTCGAGACTATAGTGTTTTTGAATTGACCAAAAAAGCTCAAGAAAAAGGGTTTGATGTTACGGATATTACTGAATCTATTGAAAAACTCCAACGACTCAATTATCAGTCTGATACTCGCTTTGTCGAAAGTATGATTACGTCCTATCGCGGTAAATATGGAAAAGTAGTCATTAAGCGCAAATGCCGAGATAAGGGGATTGATTCTGAATTTTTTGAACAAATTTGGCAGTCTCAAACGGAAGACGAAGAACCGGGAAAACTGGATAGTTTAAAAGCTAAGGTTATGAGAAAATATAAAATCACTGATTTTCATAAGATTGACCCGAAAACGAAGGCAAAGGTATGGAATTACCTTCAATACCGTGGGTTTAATCCGGGTGAGATTTTAGCCCAGTGGCAGAGTGAACAAGATGAAGCGATAGAGTAGCCACAGTATCGGACATTCCGGATTTGTATTATGGATAAAGTGATGCCAGCTAGTTAGAGTAAAAATAAGTCTTGTTAAAACCATCAATATTTTTATAAAATCATGTCAAAATTTAACACATTGGTAAATGAGAAAACCTCGGTTAAAACTATTTTGTTCCTGGGAGCAACCGGCTATGTTGGGGGAGCATTATGTCAGAAGTTTTGCCAAACCCAAGATTTCCATGTTGTCGCACTTGTGCGCCCCAGTAGTAACAGTAAGACTATCGCACCGTTCTGTAAGGAAATAATCCACTCGAAAGAATCCAATTTTTCCACAGAGGAGATTGAAGCCGTAATTCGCGAGCATGATATTAAAACGATCATTAATCTGGCGTGGAATATGCCTCCAGAATCGACCCAAGAGGCTCAATTTACCAAAGATCGTATCGCCCTAGAAGCTGCTTTAAACGCTGCTAACGCTGTCTCACCGGATATTCATCTGATTACAACCAGTGGGAATTTTTCTCTAATCACTGCTGAAGGAGGACGAATCACGGAAACACCTCCGCCGCCCGGTTTCGCCAAGCCCAAGTATTTAGCATGGAGTGAATTATTATCAGGTGTAAATTTGATGAAGGATGCACTAACAGAAGAATACATCAGCCAAGGATTTAATGCTTCCATCCTGTATCCTTCGTCGGTGTATGGTGCATCGCCAACCCGAGAAATATTATAATAATTTAATAAGTTGTTTACTCAATAGTAATATGAGCCTCAAAGACCGCATCTCTGAAGACATCAAAGTCGCGATGAAGGCGAAAGATAAAGTATGGCTGGAAACGGTTCGCAGTATCAAAAAGCTGATCCTGGAAAAAGAGATAAGCGTGCGTCCTCAAGGACAAGACAGTCTCACTGAAACTCAGGAACTTGAACTTTTAGCTCAACTTGCCAAACAGCGTCGGGATTCAATTGAACAATATCGTAACGCTGGACGGGAAGACTTGGCAGAACAAGAAGCAAAAGAGTTAGCCATACTTGAAGAATATCTCCCCACCCCACTGTCGGATCAGGAAATTGAAGCGGTACTGGATGAAATTATTACCCTAACTGGCGCAAGTTCCATGAAAGACATGGGGAAAGTCATGGGACCTACAATGGAAAAGCTCAAAGGGCGTGCTGAAGGTCGCAAGATTCAAGCCATGGTGAAAGCTAAACTAAGTGGTTGACGCTTCCATCCCACACAGTGAGGGTCTTCTCAGGAGCCACAGAGAAACGTTTAGGAGTTTGGCGGAATGAGTGACACCCCAGATTATATTCTATTTGCCCAACACGGCTGGGCGGATACCGAAGTTGCGATCGCAGCGATGGCGCAAACGCTGGCGACTCCCCAGACTCTCGTGATTACACCCAATCTCGGTTGGTTAAAAACTTGGTGGCGGATTCAGCCATTAATCAAGCAAGTGGACGAAATAGCCACGGAAACAATTGCCAAGTATCCCGATACACCGATCCGGATTATCGGCTATTCCCTAGGGGGATTAGTCTGGGTGGAACTGCTTAACCGACATCCCGAATGGTGGTCTCAGGTGGAGTCGTTAGTCCTTGTGGCTTCACCCATCGGTGGGGTGGATTTAGCCCGAAATTTTACGGTTTTGGGAATGGGTGTCGGGATAGCTGGGGCAATGCTTGACAATCGCCGCCAGATGGCGGAATCTATTGCTAAAGTGATTCCCACATTAGTGATTGCGGGCGATATTGGTGGAGGAACGGACGGTGCAGTGACTCTAGAAGAGACAAAGGTTCCTGGTGCAAATTTCTTTTATCTGCCCACATTATCCCATCCCACCCTAAAAAATCATCCGGCTGTAGCGGAAGTGATTCGCGACTTTTGGCAAAATCCAGTAATAATTAATGGTTGATTTGTTATTGGTATTTCGTCATACTCGCTACCCTTGAGAAGCAAGCTACGTCATTCGTCCTTATTTGTTAAAGGTTAATTGATGATTATTCAGGAACGAACGTACCATAGTTCGGTGTAGGGGCGGGTTTCACTATTATCCTTTCTTAACCCACCCAGATGTAACTCGCGCCCGCCCCGACCGAGTTTCCTGTTCCCTTTGATAGATTGAGGTAAGCTGTTTGGCATTTAAACCTTAATGTCAATAATGGCGAAAGCCGTGTAGTGCGAGCATCTTGCTCGCTACTAATACCCAATTTAAATGCATGACAGCTTAGGCTCTCTTATTTCTATCAACAACGGTGCAATAATCAACTCTGAACGAGCTTTTTTAGTATCGTTATCAAAGGCGACTTTCAAATTACGAGTCAGGGTCATTTTGAGGTAGTCGCTCGGTTCAATCTGTTCGCTTTTGGGAAACAAATTAATTAGATTAATCGTCAGATCGAACTTAGCTTTAACTTGATTGATTGTTTTAAAATCCCTATAAGCCATGACTAAACAGTCTTGCTGCTTTTTGCTATAACCCTATTTTATTCCTGATGACTTCGTTCTCGATTGAAGCCCATGAACCAAACGCCAGATTTTATTCTATTTGCCCAACATGGCTGGGCGGATACCCATCACGCGATCGCAGCCTTAGCGAAAACCTTAGCCACTCCCCAGTCTCACTTGGTTACACCCAATTTGGGTTGGTTGAAAACCTGGTGGCGAATTGAACCATTAATTAAACAGGTAGAAGGGATAGCCACTGAAACTATTACCCAATATCCGGATACCCCGATCCGAATTATCGGTCATTCCATGGGCGGTTTAATTTGGTTAGAAATTCTCAATCAACATCCAGAATGGTGGTCTCAAATAGAATCCTTTGTATTGGTTGCATCCCCAATTGGCGGCGCAGATTTAGCCCGATTAATAGACCCCTTTAGTGTTGGTATCGGTATGGCTAGTGCGCTAGGGATGAATCGCCGCCAGATTGCCCAATCCATCGCCAAAAAGATTCCTACGTTAGTCATTGCTGGCGATAGGGATAGGGGTAGCGACGGTACAATTACCGTTGAATCAACCAAGTTTTCCGGTGCCAAGTTTGTGAGTATTCCCAATTTAGCCCATGCCCAACTCAAAAATCATCCCACTGTCATCGGAATTATCCGGGAATTTTGGGCAAATCCGACAATAACTAACCCTTCCCCCCTAGATTTTACCGCTCAGTTAATTGAACGCTTGCAGTCAGTACCTGGAATGACTGATGCTCATCCGCGAGACTTTACCCGGAGTCAACCCTACATCACTTTTGCCAACGGATTCACGATTCGCATCTGGACAAATCCGTTACAAGTTGACCATATCTTTGTCGCTAATCCCGAAGGGGAATGTCTTTACAGCGGGTTCGTTGGCTGGAGACATCGTGGGGCGTTACATCAAGCGTTAGCTGAAATTCAGAATCGGTAAACCAGTGGCTAATTTCATCTGAAGTTCCCCCAGCCAAAAAATCTTGCACTGCCTCACTGTGCGGCTTTGCGCGATTTTTTAGTCGCCCTACATGGGTACGCTTTTTGAGGGTGTTGAGCGATCAAACCACTACGGAATAAGGCTTTAGCCTGGGTGTAGTACATATGCACTGGTGGAACTTCAGATCTCGAACTCTTGCCTTCAACCTCCTATCTACAAATTTATCGGAATCACAACTTTATGTAGCCATGCAGTAAACTCGTCTCGCTTCAGGGTTCCCGCTGCCAAATTCAGCATCACCACTTCCTGATCATCAACCGATGCCTGAATTTCAAACCCATTGAGAACCAGAAACACTTCCATCGAAGCATGAGCTGTTCGCTTATTGCCATCCACAAATGAATGATTCATCGCCAAAGAAAACCCCAATGCGGCTGCTTTCTCTACTAACGTGGGGTATAGCTCTTCCCCGCCAAACGTCATCTGCGGCTGAACAACCGCTGACTCCAACGCACCCTGGTCTCGAATTCCAGAAGTACCCCCTGTTTGCTCAATTACGTGATCGTGCAACCTCAACACCTCTTTAACTGACAGATACCGCATCAGGAAAGGCGCTCGTATAGCTCTTTGTTCTTATCCAGCACATAGCTTGCAGCCTGAGCGAAATCATCTTCAGGTTGCTGTTCCAGAGGGGAAAACATCTTCTCAAAACGTGCCTTGAGATCATTCATCCAACTCATTTGAATCACCTCCTCATACTGCAACCGCCCCACTACAATGCCGGGATGGATACCAAGTTTACTGGCAAAGGCGTTAACACTCTCTTTAGAACGCAATTGAGGCAGTTCAGGCTCGTACTCGTGCGGAATCAAAAATTCCTTCGCCCATTGATTGGCTTCTGCTTCTTGCTGCGACTCCAGTTTTTCTCCCTTCTCCCACTCATCCAGAAAAATCTCCTTCTTCCCATGCAGCAGAATGTGTGCTGCCTCGTGAAAGAATGTAAACCAGAAGCGATCATTGGTCTTACCATAGAGCGAAAGTTGAATCAGTGCCTTATGAGGATTCAGCCAGCGAGCTACCCCACTCGTATGCGCCCGTGGAATCGCTGGAACTAAACAGAACACAACTCCTGCATCCAAGCACAACTGACGCATCTGAGGCATGAATTCTTCCGAAGGTAATAAAGTGAGTTGCCGAATTGCTTGAACCGCACTCTTAAACTTGGCTTTGTTGTATTTGGGACAGTTCAATCCTTCCGCCTCAATTTCTCCCCGGCGTAACCAAGCTGAAATTGCCCCCACATCACTTTGCTCAGTCCGAGTGCGGCGGAAAGCCGCCTCCATGTTGGCGTAGTAGTTTCGCCATTCCTTCGGTGAAGCGACGCCAAAAAAACGGAGCAACTCCCGGACAATGGCAGGCTTATTTTTGGTATCTCTACGCTGTTTTAGGATCACCCCTTGATCCATCAGTTCCTTGACAGGCAACTCATCCAACCAAGAAACCCACTTCTGAAAATCCTTTTCTGCTTCCTGTTGAGCGAGTTTGGCACGGTACTGTGCCTCCCGGCTCAACCAAAAACTCGCATTACTGCCTAGGACATTTGCTAACTTAAGCGCTGTTTCCTCGGTAATCGGTGCTTTACCATTGAGCAACAAGCTAACGTGCTTGGGGGTGTAATCCAGGCGTTTTGCTAGATCAGTTTGACTCCACTCTCGTTCCTCGATTAAATCAGCAATCGTATCTCCAGGGGGCGAGATCCAATCCGGCGTAAAAGTTTGTAAGACTTCAGTCATGATAATCCCCTATCCAAATAATGCGGACTCGTGTTACTCGACTCCAATCAATGCCACCGTCCTTAAGTCGGGGCACTGGGTCGTGATCTGGCTCAAACACCAAACGCTTTGGCTGCACTAAATCTAGAGCATACTGCCCTGCTCGGTCTCCTTTTAAAGGATGAGGACGACCCGCACACAGTTCAGTCACTGATGAAGCTGCCATTAAGTCAGCTAATCGGGCTTGTAACTTCCTAGCCATCTGTTCTCCCAACTTACGCTGAGCCAATTTTTCCTGCTCACACAGGGCTTTGAATTTCTTGTCCTTAAAATCAATTTCCATAAGAGTTTACAAAATAAAGTTTACCATATTGGTAAACATTTTACCACATCGGTAAATTTTATTTCTGGACTTGAAGGAAGGCGGGCATTTCCACCAGGTTATCCATCTCTTGCCAGAAGCCTTGCCCAAGCTCTTCCTAGTCTAACCAGACCTCCTTCTGGAAGGACTGATACAGCGTATTGCAAGTTCGTGAGGTACAGTATTGACCTGCAATCTGCTGTAAAGAGGGTAGTTAACCCAAATTGAGTATAAATACTTATTACATCGTCAAGTGCGGAATGTGAAATTGATCCAAAAAATCCCTCGGCATAAAGTCGAGGGATTCCCTATTTTTAATCTAATTCAATACTCTATCCAAACAAATCTGCTTCTTCCAGAGCTTCTTTAGACTCCTCGATTTCCGCAGCCTCTGGTGAACCTTTAAATGCTATTCGCAAAAAAGGTGGCGCTAAGAACGTCGTCAGAATCACCATAATGATAATCGCCGCTTCTAAAGGCTTACTCAGAACCCCACTGGCTGAACCAATTCCAGCAAAAACCAATCCCACTTCACCACGAGGAATCATACCAACCCCAATCGCAAAACGGTTAATTTGAGGTTGTCCAATAAATGTCCAACCTGTAATCAATTTCCCGATAATCGCCACCGCAATTAAGAAGACAGCAATCACTAATCCTTCCCGATTTTCCGGAACTGCAGGATTGAGAACCCCTAAATCCGCTTTCGCCCCCACAGTCACAAAGAAAATGGGTACCAAAATATCGGCAATGGGAACAACCTGCTTATCCAGTTCTTTGCGCTTATCTGTTTCATCCAGAACTAATCCCGCCGCAAATGCCCCTAAAATCGCTTCTAATTGGATCACATTCGCTAAAAACGCCATTAAAAAGGCAAAGGTAAACGCAGGAATAACCAATTTGCCTCGCGTTTGTAACTTATCAGCAATCGTGACAAAGGAGTGGTTGAAAAACTTACCGAGGAAAATAGAACCGAGGAGGAAAACAGTCGCACTAATAATCAGATAGATAACGTTGAAAACGTCAACCTCACCAGTTTTAGCGAGACTAGCAACCACGGCTAAAACGATGATACCCAAAACATCATCAATAACAGCCGCCCCGACAATAATCTGACCTTCTTTTGATTTGAGACGCCCTATTTCCGAGAGAACTTTGGATGTAATACCAATACTAGTTGCCGTTAACGCTGCACCGGCAAAAATTGCCGGAATCGCGGCAACATTAAAGAAAAACATCAACCCGGCTGTACCCGCCGCAAACGGGGCGACGACTCCCACCACCGCCACAATTGCCGCTTGGTAACCCACTTCTTTGAGTTCCCGTAAGTCCGATTCTAAGCCAATTTCAAATAAGAGGATGATCACCCCAATTTCGGCTAAAACCGAGACCACTTCACTTTGGGTTTCAAAGACACTGATGGCAGCCTCTGGGCTTAAATCACCAATCCATTGCAGCAGCTTCATTAGTAGCGAATCAGCCGCAACCGCGCCACTTTCAGGAAAAATTAGCAGATGCAACGCTGAAACACCCACCACAACACCGCCGACTAATTCACCTAAAACCGGCGGTAAATCAACTGCTTTAGATAACTCTCCACCTAGTTTACTGGCAAGATAAATGATGACTAAACTAAGCAACACGCCAGCGAGTACAATTGAACCATTTTCTGGCGCTGTTGCTACTATAGGAATCGGTTGGATCAGGTCTGAAAAACTCATGGTTTCCATCTACTGTTTATCTTCAACTCCGTGAGGTTAATTAATGACTTATCCTTGAGCTTTAGTGACACTCAAATACATTTAGTCCCTCAAAACGTGTTCCGTCAAGCCGCAGTGCTTAAACGGCTTGTCTCCTAAATCCATTAACATCTGAATTTAAGCAAATTCCTAACTAGAGCGTGCTGAGATAGAATGAATACCTATCACACAACCCTAACTTGACTAATCTATTATCAGATCGTCTGGATGGCTTTTTGGCACCGACCTATCCTTATCGGTCTGGACACAGGTTTGTTTTTAGTCAATTAGAAAAAGCAAACCTTATTTTACCGCATTTAACTCTTCCTACAATTATAAGTCTTTGTGACAAAATTAAGGAATTTACAGATTCAATATTTATAATAATTATCCCAATTCCTTCTTATGGTTTAGCTTACATATTACATTTGTGTTCCAAATTTCTATTCACGCCCATAAAAAATTCCCCCCATTGAAGGGAGGGGGATTATATATCAACCATATCCTATATAACTAGCCTTATTTGAATCTTTTAGTTGCTGATGGCAACATCATCGGCTTGAGTGGGATAGGCAGTTGAGGATGTACCATTTGCCGGGGGTTCATATCCCTTGACCGCAGCAACGGCTTGGCGCAACGCTTCGGTCCTATCCATGTGCAAATGATGTGCCGGTAAGAGTGACAGAATCCCCAGTTTTTGCAGGCGTCGTTTGATCTGACCCGTAGCACCAACAATGAAGACTTGACGACCTTTATCAATGGCTTCTTGAATGGCGTTTTCAATCGCCAGCGAAGAGGTAACACCTAAATGAGGGACATCACTTAAATCCACAATCAGGACATCATGATCTGCCATTGCATTATGCTGGCGGGAGATTGCCTTGGACACCCCAAAGATCATCGGTCCACTCAGATGGAACAATAGGATGCGACCATCGGTTTGATCGATCAGTTCTTTCTCTTCAGCACTCATCTGGATGGCATCATCAGCATCCGTAATCGTCTTAACATCATTGGCTTGGACTTTGGAGAGACGTTCAATGGTTAAGAGATTGGCAACAAACACACCAACGCCAACGGCAACAATTAAGTCAACAAAGACGGTAAGGATGATCACGCCATACATAATCATGGCGGCTTTAATCGAAACCTGATGCGCTCGCTTCAGGAAGCCCCAGTCAATAATATCTATACCTACCTTGAGGGCAATTCCTGCCAGAACCGCCATGGGAATCCAAGCGGTTAGATTGGCGGCGCCTAAAATGACAACGAGCAAAATTAAGGCACGAGTTAAACCCGATACGGCAGTTCTAGCACCGGTTTGGATATTGACCACGGTTCCCATGGTTGCACCAGCACCTGCAATACCGCCAAATAACCCGGACATCAAGTTACCTATACCTTGACCAATTAATTCTTTGTTCGAGTCATGCTGAGTACGAGTTAAACTATCGGCAACAACGGAGGTGAGTAGGGCATCAATACAACCAAGCATCCCCAAAACCAAGGCATCAATGAGCATACTTTGGAACTGATTCGCACTAAAGGTTGGCACTTGTAATGTAGGCAAACCTGTAGGTATCTCACCAATGCGTCGGATATCATCCATCAGGGGGAACGCATACAGAGCAACGACTGTTCCGACGATTAGCGCTACTAACTGCGCCGGCGGGACAAACTTCCTTATATTAGACGGTACAAGTTGTTGCACTAAAATTGGCATCACGACCAGAATAGCCACCGTCAAGACTGCCAAAGCCGTCTCACCGGGCTTGATATTCTGTAACAGCGTACCTATGTTTTGAACCGTACCCAGGATGCCACCCTTAGGACTTGCCTGTCCCAAAAAGGGTCCTAGTTGCAGGATGACTAGGATAAATCCAATCCCAGACATAAATCCGGACACTACGGTGTAGGGCATTAGGGTAACGTATCGACCCAACCGCAATGCGCCGAGAATAATTTGGATTACCCCTGCCATCATGACTACGGTAAATGCCATAGCCAGACCCTGTTCTGGGCTATCCGCCGTTACCGTGAGCTTGGCAATAACGGCAGTCATGACCACGGTCATCGGACCTGTGGGTTCGGAAATGAGAGTGGGTGTACCGCCAAACAGGGCAGCAAAAAAGCCAACTAAGACAGCACCCCAAAGACCGGCTGCAGCGCCAGCGCCAGAGGCAACCCCGAAAGCCAGTGCCATGGGAAGTGCGATAATCGCAGCGGTGAGCCCTCCAAATATGTCACCCTGTAGATTCCTAAAATGTATGCGATTAGTGATTTGCATTAGACTCGGAGGAGTGAGAGAACGACAGCTTACTCAGAGAGTGTTAAGCATTTGGAAAATCTTCTCATATTTTCCGGGAAGAGTTTAAGCTTTGTAACACTTGAGAACATTTCTTTAGTTAGATTAACTGAATATGAACAATTCTAAACATTGAAATTTTCAATAGAAAGCATAGAGAGATGGGGATGAGGGGATGGAGAAAAGCATCGGCTCATGCCCAGGAAAACCCGTCTAGCAGGGTGTAGGATGTAGGGTGACTGGCTGTAGAGAACAAGTGAACCCCTCTCGCCCCGCTCAAAAATGATTAAGATAGGCAAAATGCAGGGGACGAGAAAATGAGTTCATTAGGTTAATTTTACAAAAATTCACTCTATCTATAGACAGATATTATCAATGGATTGTATACAGGTCAATAAAATTCGCTCTTACGGCTATACGGGTTATCTGCCAGAAGAGCGGGTACTCGGACAATGGTTTGAAGTGGATCTCACGTTATGGCTGGATTTAGCCGCCGCCGGTGAGAGTGATGATATTGCTGATACCTTGGATTACCGCCAAGCCATCGAAACGGTTAAGCAACTGATTACAACCTCTAAGTTTTCCTTAGTGGAAAAATTAGCCAGCGCGATCGCACAGGCTCTGTTACAGCTAGATAGAGTAGAGCAAGTACAAGTGCGGCTGAGTAAACCCGCTGCCCCTATCCCTGATTTTGGTGGCAAAATTACAATCGATATCACTAGACCAGTGGTCTTGAAAAATAAGAGCGCGGGGTGATGCGCCCTCTCAACCTTACGCGATCGCTAAATCCGTCTCAGTCTGCTCCCCAAGGTTACCTCCTTGATCTACCCGCATCCATTCCTGAAACACGTCTTCGATGAATGTTCGTTTCTTCACTCCCGTCTCATTCACCACCTGCACTTCAACTTTGAGAGTGGGTAGATACACACTATCTATGAGTTGATGCCCATAAGCCACAACTTTACCCACGTTCCCCGTTGAACGATGACATGCATAGTCCCCAATATTGAGCAAGATATTCATAATTGCCCACAATAATTCGCTAAATGGACAATGCATACCATAGCAATGGGAGCAAGTTATGGCAATATTTCTTAATTTTTTTCGGCTATTGTTACATCGCTACATATTTTTATCATTTGTCTTATGTCATTCGTCCTTTGTCCTTTGGCGTATCCATTATTAAATAAGGAATACAATACTTTACAATGC
Source organism: Coleofasciculus sp. G1-WW12-02 (assembly GCF_040219735.1). Lineage (NCBI taxonomy): Bacteria > Bacillati > Cyanobacteriota > Cyanophyceae > Coleofasciculales > Coleofasciculaceae > Coleofasciculus > Coleofasciculus sp. G1-WW12-02. The sequence goes on from NZ_JAVJRX010000179.1 coordinate 83,061, forward strand.
TTATCATCCACTTAATAACGCTTCAACAAACTCATAACTTGAGAAGGGACGCAAATCTTCAATCCCTTCCCCAGCACCGATAAATCGAATCGGCAGTCCCAGTTGCTGCACGATCGCCAAAGCCACACCCCCCTTAGCCGTACCATCCAACTTAGTCAACACCACACCACTAAGTTTTGCCGCTTCCGAGAACACCTCAGCTTGACGCAAACCATTTTGACCAAGGGTAGCATCCAATACCAGCAAAGATTCCACCTTCGCCTCCGGTGCTTTTTTATCAATAATCCGGCGAATTTTCGCCAATTCCTCCATCAGATTTTTCTTGTTTTGCAAACGCCCTGCGGTGTCTATCAAAAGCAATTCCGTATTTCGGGCTTGAGCGGCTGTGATTGAATCGAATACCACGGCGGCTGGATCAGTATTCTTGCCCGGATTAGCAATCACCTCTGTGCCACTGCGTTCTCCCCAAATCTTCACCTGTTCCACCGCCGCCGCCCGGAAGGTATCAGCAGCGCCAATTAAACATTTGTAACCCGATTTATTGGCTAAGTGAGACAGTTTGCCAATGGTAGTGGTTTTCCCAGCGCCATTCACCCCAGTCATCAACCAGATATTCAGGGTATCTTTTTCCGGGAAAAAGGTGGAACCGTAAGACTCGTGACAGGGTTTATCCAGTAAATCCCGGAGAATTTGTTTCAAATACGCGATCGCTTGTTCAGGAGGTAAGACTTCCTGGCGCATTTTAGCTTGCAGGGTTTCAATAATGTAATCCGTTGCCTCAATACCCACATCCGCTTGCAACAGCAACGCCTCGATTTCCATCACGGCGTCTTGGTTCAACGGACCTTGACCAACAATCGCCTTGAGTTGATTGACTAAGCTGCGACGAGTTTTGCCGAGTCCAGAGCGGAGTTGTTTGAGCCAGCTAATTTCCTCGGCGGAAACATCGTCAGGGGTACGCCCTTGAGCCGCTAAGACTTTGGCTGACCACAAAAATTCTTCATCAAAGGCTACACCCGCTTCTGCTTCTAGTGGGGCGGTGGGTTGGGTGACGGGTTCCGGTTCTGGCGTCTCAATCGCCGTTGCTTCGAGCCGTTTGAGTCGTTCTTCCCGTTCAGCTTTCCTTGCCCAAATCGGGACAGTCGCTGATTCTTCTGTAGCCGGGGGTTCTGGCTGTACTGCTGGGGTTTCCGCTGCGGCTACGGTGTCTGAAGCAGTCGGAACCTCGATTTGGTCAGGTTCTGGTTGTTCGGTTTCAGCTTCAGTAACAACTGTGGATTCTGGAGGTACCGTTGGTGTTGGGGCTTCAGGTTCTGCCTGTGTTATTTCACCCTCTGGCTGCTCAACCACTGACTCTACAGATGCAGTCTCTTCTGGAGCCACTTCCACCGTTTCTGAGTCTGGGGAGGTTTCTTTTGATTCTGTAGTCTCTGTTATTTCAGCTTGAGTAGGTTCAGCTATGTCCGGTTGAACCTCTGGCGCTGCGGTTTGAGCTTCTGAGGGTGCTTGCTGCTGCTTTTGCAGGTTTGTATAAGCTGCTTTTGCCCAACTCAGATAGTCTTCAGCAACTGTTGATGACTGCTCCTGAGTGGCAGACTCACTCTCCGGTTGCTGTGATTCAACCTGGGGAGTTGCTGACTGCTGCTCCTGCGTCTGTTCGTCGGAAGCTGTTTCACTTTTACCAATTTGGCGGCGGAACCAATTAAACACCATTGCACCTAACCAGAAATAGTTTTGAGTTTTGACCCTTCGCTGCGATCGAGGGCATGGTTTTGAGTAGGGGCGGGTTTGACGAGTAACTTTTTTTGTTACCCCAATGTGATTAAACCCGCCCCTACCGACATTTTGAGTTGTTAGTTGGAGTTATGAGTATCCTTAGCAATATTTGACATCTTCCCCCACGTTACGATAGTTTTTTCGCGATCGCGATCAGGGTAGGGCTGATCGGATTGTACCTAGGGTTAACCTAACTAAACTATATGGACTTTTGTAGAATGGGTGAGTCTGGCTCATTTATCAGGGTAGTGACGCGACGCAACACGCCATTGACAAATCGATGCCCTTCTTCATCGCTGTAGCGTTTAGCCAGTTCTATGGCTTCGTTAATAGCGACGCGATCGGGAATGCCTAAAAAGGCTATTTCTGCCACCGCTATTCGCAAAATATCCCGGTCAATGCGGGGTAAGCGATTAATCTGCCAATCTTTAAGAGATTGAACTAATATTTCATCAATCTCTACTTGCCTGCGACCGATCGCCTGTAGAATTTCTATGGCATAAGCCCGCACCTCTGCTTGATTAGCCAGCTGAATCATTTCCGGCATTTCTACGGCGACACCGATACGGTTAATCGCTTTCTGAGTCAATTCTATGGCGTCAGCGACCATCGTTTTAGCACTTCGCACATCGATCGCGCGGGTTTCACTCCCCAGGAGGCGATCGCTCCCGCGTTTGAGTTCTGCTGCGGCTGTTTCTAATGCTTCGTGAATTTCATCGGTTAGAGTCCTCACGGCGATCAATACCATCTGACTCAGTTGTTTTTCCTCAAGCTGTTCCGGTTCAGTAGGCATCTGAGAGAGGCTTAAAAGCGCCAGTTCACGAGCAATTCTACGGGGTTGCATGGTTTTGTCCTTTGTCTTTTCTTTGTCTTTTGTCCTTTGTCCCCTTCTTCCCCTATCCCTAATCCCTAGGAACTTTCTTCCGTGGGTAACATCGGCTGCGGGCGCATATCGGGTAGAGGTTGCTCTCGTGTCGTCTTACCGTATGGCATCTTTAGGGGCATACCTATGGAGGATTCAGCCGGTCCAACAATTCCACCGGAGATTAATACCTTAAAGGCATCTTCGATCGACATCGAGAGATTAATCACTTCATTTTCCGGCACAACAGCATACCATCCTGTGGTCGGGTTTGGGGTAGTGGGAATGAAAATATTCAACATGGTGTCGTTGAGTTTGCTTTGAATTTCACCCGTGGCTGTTCCCGTGACGAAGGCTATCGCCCACATTCCCTGACGCGGATACTCCACCAAAATCACCCGCCGAAATTTGCTGCTGGAATCCTTAAGTAGGGTTTCCAATAACTGTTTGAGCGTTTTATAGACTGAGCCAGCCAGGGGAATTGCCTGTAACACTCGTTCTCCTAAATCCAGCAACCACCGCCCCGCAATATTACGTGCCATTAAGCCAATCAGCAGAATACACAGGAGGGGCACCGTTAGCCCCACCAATAAATTCAAGAGATTGACCAAAATGGGGTGGAGGTTATTATAGGGATTGAGTTGCTTGGGGATACGGGTGAGAAAATTGATCACCCAATTGGCGATGGTAATCGTCAGCCAGATTGTGGTAGCGAGGGGAATCACTACCAGTAGACCGGCGATTAGGTCGTTTTTTAAGTCCTGCTTGAAGCGTTGGATCACAGAGTACTGACTCTCCTTACAATGGATCTTAAATGTCTGTCATTGCTCCCTCAAGTACTGGTATAAGCTGTTGAAACCTTGACCCGATGAACGGCAATCGCCGCCAGCTTTCCCAGCCGTTGATGGGGATGAACTCCTGCTCAACCCCGTTTTGCTGCCCCGGTGAAGCAGTACTCTTGGTCGAGGGTTCTCTCTTTAGTTGTAAAGCTTGTTAAGAATTGTTGCAAGTATTGATATCTCTATTAAGGTTTCAGAATTAAGGTTGCCGAGGGGATTGGGGTGTCATTTCTCACGTTGCCTTTGTTTCCTGGCTGACTCTAGGGTAGTGGAGGATGTCGCATCACTGCGGTTGCCGATGAAATATTCCATTATTTTTAACAACTCTTACCTATGGATTCTTGTTTTAGATGACAAAGCTTTGACGTACTCCCCCATCTGAAGAAGGGGGATTCTTAAAGGATGTTACGAGGCGGACTGAAGTCGCGCCTCTCTACCCTTGTTCTTGCTTCTCGAACTCTTAACTAGACGGTTTCCCGTCCCCGTCAGACCGTCTCCACAAGCATTTTCTTTAATGTCCAAGATGCGTCCCACCTCAGAC